>CBCOYO010000067.1:0-18143 GCA_965114465.1 uncultured Lachnospiraceae bacterium | reverse complement strand
CTGCCCACATCGCATCCTAAGATAAGCATGTCATCACTGATAAAGGAGAGTTTTTTATTTTTATCAAACTTACCATTGGTTTCCAACTCATGCCAGGTTGAAGCTGTAAGACTTTCTCTGATCACCTCCGCTTTCTTCAAAAGTTCCTGCTGTTCAAAAATATTTGCTGTTACTACTTGATTTTTCTTCTTTGACCCTTTAACATTCATTTTAGATACCTCTTGTATTCTTTAGATTTTACCAACCGGCAAGTCAGTAATAATCTAAATTTACTTGAGGTATTTTTTTGTGTCAATCTCTTGACCTATTTAAAGTATACAGGAAGCTTTCTTGTATATATACTGAACGGCAAATCATAAGGAAAGGGAAGATATACCATTTCACAAAATGACAATCTTCCCTTTTTGTGGTTAGTACCAGTTATAATTTGAAACGGTAATCAAAAGGATTTATAATTCATTGGATTTAATAATCCATTGCCTTCTCCTCACCATTTAATACGCGCATTGCGCCCTGTGCAAGTGCAAGCAGTTCGTCCTCACCGGGATATACGGTAAATGGTGCAATCCATTCTGCCCGTTCTTTTAATGCTGCAACAACATCTGCACCATAAGCAATGCCGCCGGTTACAATAATTTGATCAACTTTGCCGTTTAGAACACAAGCCATAGAGCCGATATCTTTAGATACCTGTAGCAAGAATGCCTTTTTTGCTTCAGCCGCTTTCTCATCTCCTTCGTTTGCACGCTTTGTGACTTCGCGCATATCGTTAGTTCCAAGATATGCATTAAAGCCACCTTTTCCTACAACTTTGCTGTATACTTCTTTTTCAGAATATTTACCAGAAAAGCACATTTTAATAAGTGCACCGCTTGGCACTGCACCGGCACGTTCTGGAGAAAAAGCGCCATCGCCGTCTAAGGCGTTAAATACATCAATAACTTTTCCGTTTTCATGAGCGCCTACAGAAACGCCGCCGCCCATATGGACAACAATTAAGCGCAGGGAATCATAAGGTTTTCCGATTTCTTTTGCATATCGTTTGGCAACCGCTTTTTGATTCAACGCATGGAATACGCTGGTGCGAGGTAGTTCAGGAACGCCGGAATATCTTGCAATCGGCATTAACTCATCTACAACAACGGGGTCAACAATGTAGGAAGGAACACCGATAGAATCTGCGATCTCCCGTGCAAGAATACCGCCGAGGTTGGAAGCATGCTGCCCTTGTACACCGACTTTTAAATCGGCAAGCAATGCGTCTGTTACTGCGTAAGTGCCGCCTGGAATCGGTTTTAACATTCCACCGCGTCCGACAACGACATTTAAGGATTGAATATCAAAATTTTTCTCAGATAACAAGTCTGTAATAATTTTCTTGCGGAAATCTTTTTGATCTACAATGGTTGCATACTGGGAAATCTCCTCTGTAGAATGGCGCAGAGTTTCCTCGAATAACAGGGTTTCATCTTCAAAAACACCAATTTTGGTTGAAGTAGAACCAGGATTAATAATTAAACTTTTGATTGACATAGGTTTATGCCTGCTACTAAAAACATATACAAATGTATATATGCTAGATGATTTTCCCGACTAAGCCATCGGTACATACCAGTAAAATCTTTTCTTTGACTTGATACGGGTTTTCATCTAAATAGCTTTTCCTTTCCTAAATTTTGTTTCATTAAAGTCTAGCATTTGTTATGTATTATTTCTGGCGCTTTAGAGCTTCTGCGACTACTGCGGCAAGTGCGATAGAGTTCAGCTTTGCTTCGCAGGTGTCAGAACGTGAGGTTAAGATAACAGGAGCTGCTGTTCCTGTTAAAATATTACCGTTCTTTACTTCGCAGAGGTGTGTCAGTGTCTTGTATACAAGATTTCCGGCATGAATATCTGGGAATAAAAGAACATCTGCATCTCCGGCAATCTTTCTGTCAGAACCGCCTTTGTGGCTTGCTGCTTCTTTGTCAATTGCCATATCCATAGAGAGCGGGCCGTCTACGATACAGCCAGTAATTTTGCCTTCGTCGTTCATCTTGGTAAGTTCTGCCGCATCTACAGTACAAGGCATCTTGGGGTTTACAACTTCAACGGCTGCAATTGGAGCAACTTTTGGCTCTGCTATTCCACAGGCATGACAAACTGCTACCGTATTTTCGATAATTGCAACTTTATCCTCCAAGGTTGGATAGGTCATAAATGCAACATCTGTCAGGAATAAAAGATGATCGATGCCTTTTACTTCAAAAACGCAGACATGGGAGAGCGGTTTGCCAGTGCGCAGTCCAACCTCTTTGTCAAGAACGCTCTTTAAGAAGTTTTTGGTATCAATTAAGCCTTTCATATACATATCGGCTTTTCCGTTATGTACAAGACCGACTGCCGTTAATGCTGCCTGATTGTGATCTGTTTCGTTAATCACTTCATAATCGGATAAATCCATATTTAGTTTGGCAGCGATTTCCTTGATCTTGGATTCATCGCCGACAAGGATTGCATCAGCGATGCCCTGCTCCTTTGCCTCTTTGACAGCTTCCAAAACTGGCTCATCTTCCGCTACGGCTACAGCAACTTTTTTGCGGCTGCACTCGGCAACCTTTTTCAGTAAATCTTCAAATCCTTTACTCATTTGAAACACCTCATAATTATTTATTTTTGTTTTTGGTTATACGTGATAAGTGTACTTGATAAAACTGTATTTTTCTTGTATGATAATTGATAAACAATAAAATAAGAACTACAGAAATATCACCGCTTGTTAAAATAATAACACTTTGGAAAACAATGGTCAAGGCAATATAAGAAAAGAGTTTACAAGATTTTCTTTTTTATGCACATGGTCGTTTAAAGGAAATATAGTGATGCGGCAAATTGTAGTATATAAAAATTCAAAGAAGACAGGTGGAAAAATTATGGTGGAAAAAGAAGAACCAGGATTCGATTCCAAGACAAGCCAAAATACAAAGCAGGAAGTCGCTCAGCAGTCAGATGAAGACACAAGCCAAGAAACGTATCAAGACGCAGCTTTGGTGGTGGAGCGTGCGCTGGATATTGGGGAGGCAATGCTGCGCTCTGGTGCGGAAATCCTGCGTGTGGAGGATACCATTCGGCGGATCTGTATGGCGTATGGCGGTGGAATTGTAGATGTATTTACGATTCTATCTCTGATAATCGTCAGTTGGAAGACAAACACGGGGGAAAATATAACACAGACAAGGCGGATTTACTCCTACGTTACCAATTTGGAGCATTTGGAGGAATTAAACGCTTTGTCACGCTATATCTGTACCGAGAAGCCTGATTGCTGTGAGATTGGCCAGAGAGCGGAGGCAATTATGTGCAATGATAAAAAAGGAATCTCAAAATCGCGAATTGCAGGCTACCTTATGACAGCGTCGGCGTTTGCCATTTTTTTTGGAGGCGGTCTGCGCGATGGTCTGGCGGCAGGTATGGTTGCGTTAATTTTATTTGTGTGGGACTATTTGTTTGCGGCGGGCAGCAAGAACAGGGTTGTCTACAGCCTAATTATTTCAACTGTTGCAGGAATTGCCTGCATTTTAACTGTTTTAATCGGTGTGGGCGTGGATGTAGATAAAGTGATGATTGGAAGTATTATGCTGTTAATCCCAGGAATTAACTTAATGAACGCGCTGCGTGATATGATGTGTGGAGATATTATTACAGGGATTCTGCGCCTTGCGGAAGCGCTGATGATGGCAGTTGCGATTGCAGCAGGATTTGGTATTGCAATTATGGGAATGGGAGGTTTGTTTCGGTGGTAATGATTTTGTTTTTATAAGAATGGGAGAGTTATTTGGGTGGTAATGATTTTTGCTATGATAAGAATGGGAGGTTTGTTTGGGTGGTAATGATTTTTTTGCAGAAATATTTAGAAATGATTGTAACGTCGATTATTGGGACATTTGGCTTCTGCCTGCTGTTTCATGTGAAAAAGAATAAGCTTCTATACGCCTGTGCAGGCGGTGCACTTTCGATAATTGTATATTTTGTTTGTGTCGAGATGGGGCTATCGCTGCTTATGCAAAATATGATACCAGCGGCGGTTGCTACATTGTATGCAGAAATTATTGCGCGTGTCGTAAAGGCGCCGGCAACCGTATTCTTAATACCTGGCGTTATTCCGTTAACGCCTGGCGGCAAGCTGTACTATACAATGCGTGCAATTATTGACGGAAACGAATCGGAAGTTGACGGACTGGGGAATGAAACTGTAGTGATTGCGCTTGGAATTGCTGTGGGGATTGTGTTGGTTTCGCTGGTGTTCTATCAAATCAGTCATCGGTATGTGCGTTTTCAGATACGATTTGGTGAAACCATGAAATAAATTACTGACCAATGTGCATATAAGAAGCGTGAAAAAATTGGACAAAACGTTCACAATTTGTTAGTGCCTTGGATAAGAATGGTAAAAATATAGAAAATGTGTGGTATAAAAGCAATTTGCTTATCATATATTTAGAACAATGACCAAAGGAAGCTTGAGGTAGAGCAAGTGACCTGCAAAGAGCGGATTTTATCCAATGATTATGTGGATGTATTGTTTGATTTTGTGTTTCCGAAAGAATATAATATAGAGTCACAGGCGGATTACTGTTATCATTCTCTCAATGGAAATCTTGGAATTTTTTTTATTGAGCGGAGAGCGGTGATTGGGGAATCAAATGCGATACGTTCTTACTATTCTTTTTTGCCGAAATGTTATGGTTTAATGGAGTTAGGAACAGAAAACAAGTTGCAGGTGGCGCAGGATTATAACTTAAATACCTTGGCGCTTACGGAATCCGGAATTTTGTCAGTGCAGAGAGGACCGCTGAATTTAACGGGTAAAAATGTTACAATTGGTTTTATAGATACAGGAATCCGCTATCAGGATCCCGTTTTTCTAGATATCGGGGGAAAAAGCCGCATTGTCAGCATTTGGGATCAGACAATCCAGACAGGTATGCCGCCGGAAGGGTTTGAATATGGGACAGAATTTACCAATGAAATGCTCAATGAGGCGTTGGCAAACGATAATCCGCTTTCGGTTGTACCAAGCACTGACGCAAATGGACATGGTAGTGTAATGGCGAGCGTGGCAGCGGGAAGTTCATTGGAAGGAGGACGTTTTATTGGTGCTGCACCGGATAGCCGGATAGCAGTAGTTAAGCTAAAAGAAGCAAAGCCGTATCTTAGAGAACTTTATAAAATTCCGCCGGGTGTGCCATGTTATAGCGAATCGGATATTTTAATGGCGATACAATATTTGCAAAAATATGTGCGGATTCTATCGCGGCCGCTTGTGATCTGCCTTGGTATTGGAACGAGTATGGGCGATCATACGGGTTCTGGTATTCTTGGAACATTTATGCAGTATTTAGGCAGACAGAAAAGCCGTGTTTTTGTCGTTGCGGGCGGAAATGAGGGCAATTCTTCTCATCATTTTTTTGGTGAGATAAGTGAACGAGAGCCGTATCAGGATATTGAACTGCGCGTTGGGGAAAACGAAAGGGGATTTATTATGGATTTGTGGGGAAATGCGCCCTACTATTATAATGCAACCATTCGTTCGCCTGGCGGAGAATACGTGCGTTGGAACAGTCCAAGAGATGCTACAAGACGCGAATTTACTTTTATATATGAAAGAACACATTTAATCATCGAGAATCTGTTGGTAGAGCAAGCGTCAGGGTCGGAATTTATTCGCTTTCGTTTTATTGATCCAACGGAAGGCATTTGGACAATTCGCATTAATTCAGAGGGGAATACAATTGGTGGAAGCTTTGATGTCTGGCTGCCAATTACGCAGTTTTTATCATCGGATACCTACTTTCTGGAATCCAGCCCGAAAACGACAATCACAGAACCCGCATATGTACATAGTGCAGTATCAGTAGCAAATTATCAAATGATAAATAACAGCATTGCCACTTCGTCTGGCAGAGGGTACGCAAGGGACAATTATGTAGTGCCAGATGTGGCAGCCCCAGGGGTTGATGTATCAACACCCTTTGGTGAACGCAGCGGCTCGAGCGTTTCGGCAGCAATTACGGCAGGCGCTTGCGCGCAGCTTTTGGAATGGGCAGTTGTCAATAGCAATGACGTTTTGGTAAACTCAACGAATATCAAGAATTATCTAATACGCGGCGCACGTCGGGAAAGTTATCTGGAATATCCTAACCGCGAATGGGGCTACGGACGCCTTGATGTGCAGGGCGTATTCGATTCACTGGCGGGTTTGGGGCAGGGGACGTAGAGAGCATAGGATAGCTATACTAACGACCGTTAAGATTTTCCTTTCTGCACAGCCCATAATGCTAAACGGGCAATACATGCTATGCAGAAAGGAAAATCTAATCGCTCATGAGTATAACTAAGGCTCAGAAACAACGGAAAAGTGAACGAAGTAAGGAATATGTAAATAGTAAAAAGTTTTTGATAGATACTATTTATTTGACAATAATTTATCTTTAACTTTGTTTAGATTTAGCAATAATTTATTACACGCATACGAAGTTATAGGAAGGAGAGAGTATAAATGCCTGTGATTACTTATAACGATCAGTTAAGAAATTTATTATCTAATATAGATTGTGTATTGGCGTTTGATACAGCAGCAGACTTTTTGGGGCTGACGAATGGCGGCTATAGACCCATGGCACAGATATTTGTCAGTAAAAAGCAGAATATTAGTGGTATAGAACAAATAATAGTGCCGTCATTGGAAACGCTTGAGTATGAAGAACATAACGGACTGCTGTGTACAACTGTTAATCAAACGATTATTGACCTTTTAGAGCAAAATGGTGATGAACAGATTATTACAGAGAGTTTGGCAAATTATTATGAGGATCATGATGAGAGTTTTGAGGGACTTAGGATTCCGGAATATTTGCTGCCAAGATTTGAAAAGTATAAAAAATGGGCAGTTGCGTATTATGAAGAGTAGGTGACAGTTGTGGAGTTAATGGAATTTTTATATAGGGTCATGGAAGAATTGTCAAATGCTGGTATACCAATCGTTTTTAAAGGAGCAATGGTTCTTAATCTTGCACTTAGGGAAAATAATCCGTCGAAAGTAGAGCGGATGACCAGAGATATAGATGGTGACTGGGTCGGGGAACTTCCAGCAATGGAGGAGATGGAAAGCGCATTGCGAAGTGCAGTAAAAAAGGTTGACTCCTCACTGGATATTCGTGCGAACAGAATCTTTGGTGAAAAAAAGTCTGCTGGCTTTATGATTGTGAGAAAAAATGGGGAGAAGGTTGCAAGTGTTGATCTAAGTGTCAGACAGAATCAATTTTGCAGCCCATATATTTCTTATGTGAATGGAATTTCAATAAATGGTGCCAGTCTATCGAAAATGCTTTCTGATAAGATATATGCCATTTCAGGAGAAAGTGTGTGTAGGAGGATGAAAGATATTCTGGATATTTATGTATTGTCTTTTATTACTGAAATAAAGCTGGATGAATTATTTCGAATATGGAAAGCAACGGATAGGGCATTAGGAGATTTTGAAGCTTATAAAACACGGATTTCCGATCTAAAAGAAGCATATGATAAAATGAAAGGTATAAAGAATAAACCTGATTTTTTAGAGGTATATAATCGGGTAAATGATATTATATGCAAAGTATATCAAAGGGAAGTAGAATGACCAAGTGAGAGAAAAATAAGATAATTATTAAAATGAATCAATTAAGAGAAGGTGAAAAATGGTACGGATGCCTTGATGTGCAGGGCGTATTCGATTCACTGGCGGGTTTGGGGCAGGGGACGTAGAAGATAATGGGGCTATCGGAAAAGAATGCTATCTCTTTAATATATCACGGGATACATTCGGTATCACTACCATATACTGTAGTAGAATTATATTTTCCGACAGCCCCTTGTTTTAGTACATATTTATCATAAATCCTCTTCCTCCAACACAAAAAACGCTGCATTATATGACAGCATATCACGATTTTTATAATCAAACAGCACATATTTAGGAGCATCCATATTCTTGGTGCATTCCGTAGGATTTTGCAAGCCATTCCACACTGCATAAGAAAAACGTTCGATATGTGTCATTCTTGCAATTTGCGCTTCCTGTAGTCCGCAATAGCTTTTCAGCATCCGCGGTTCTTCTGTTTCCTTTTTATAAAACTGCCGCAGCATTGATTTTGGCAATGTATATTCTGGCGCGAACGTGGGACGGCTTTTGCTGTTTTCACGCAGATATAGATCAAATGTAAGAAGTTCCGCAAAAAGCTGCTGTTTCTCTGGTACAGTAGCGCTGGCAAAGTCCAGAAGCACTTGATAGCGGTATACCCGTGCAGGTGTATTGACAAAATAACCATTGTCCTGATAATAGTCTGCCAATGCTTCGTACATTTGAAATGGGGAAGAAAATTCCAGTGCAAGTACAGGCAGCGTATGGGTAAATTGGCAGCTATTATAGTAGAGTTCAACCATTTCCTCGATATTTTTTAAATTAAGTGTATCTGTAAAGCGCAGCCACTTGGTATAGAGCACCTCATAAGGTGGTTTGGACTGGCAGACAATCCCATATTCTGGCGCGATTTCCTCCATTGGAGAACCTTTTAAAACTTTTAAAAAACCAAGCTGTAGCTGGTGTGGAGTCATATTGTAGACTTCGTTAAAGGAGTTTGCAAAAGTCGAATAATCTTCATAGGGAAGTCCTGCAATAAGATCAAGGTGCTGGTGGATATTATGAAAACTGCGCACTTTTGCTACATTTTTGCGTAATTTATCTAAATCCATACGGCGATAAATGGCTTCCAGAGTGGGAGCATACGTTGATTGCACGCCAATTTCCAACTGGATTAGTCCTATACGCATTTGCGCTAAAAGTGCAAGTTGTTCTTCTGTCAGCAAATCTGCTGCTATTTCAAAGTGAAAATTTGTAATGCCATTATCATGTTCTAGAAGATAACGCCATATAGCAGAGGCATGGGCAGCGTTACAGTTAAAGGTACGGTCAATAAATTTTACCTGTTTTACATGGTGATCCAGGAAAAATTGCAGTTCTTTTTGAACCATTTCCAAGCTGCGCAGACGTACTTTATCGGTCTGATAATCCAATTGTATAGAAAAATGCCCGTCAGTATCTGGCATTGTGGATGTGGGCGCAGCAGTTGTGGAATTTAGCAAAACTTTTTTGGTATTTTCATTCGCAGATTGATCATAAGCAGATTGATCATGAGCAGCGGAAAGGCAGTATGCACAGTGAAAAGGGCAGCCACGCTGCGATTCATAGTAAATAATTCTATTTTCAAAGGCGTCTAATATATTCTTTGCATCATAGGGAAAAGGCAGGCTGTCGATTGCAACTGGTGCACGCATTCCTGTAAAACTGCCGTGATACAGGATTCCTTTTATATCAAGTAAACTGCCTTTACCTGTCCAATAATACATTGCTAATTCTCGAAAAGTTTCTTCGCCTTCGCCAATCATAATGCCAGTAAGCAGCGGATATTTGGAAAGAATTTCTTCTGCATGGAAAGAAACCTCAGGCCCACCAAGCCAAATCTGTGTATCCGGTAGGATTTTGGGCAGTTCCAAAAGGATATTCTGCACCATTTCCCAGTTCCAGATATAGCAGGAAAAAGCGGCAATATCGGGCTTTTTTGCATATAAATCAGCAAGAACTGCAGATACAGGTTGATTAATTGTATATTCAGCTAGTGACACGCTGCAGCCGAAAGGACGGTTGGTGCAATAGCGATCCACATATGCCTTTAGGCAGTAAATCGCAGGATTAGAGTGAATATATTTCGCATTGATGCCGATCAAAAGAATATTGGAATAACTCATAAATCATTTCCTTTTTATTTGTTGTAGATTGCATGGGGCTGTCGTATATGCTATGTCTTGTTCGTGCTTTATATTATACATTTATTCTTGGAGCTGCGTCAATGAAAATGCGAAAAATAACAGAAAACGGGATAACAGTTCAATGGATTATCTGAACTGTTACTTTTGCTGAATTGTAACGAAAATGGATATTACTTCAGAACTTGAAATAATTGCTAAAGCTGATATAATAGACAAGGAAAATCAAATGAATCAGAGCGGTCAAAAGATATTCAGAGAATCGGTGTTTCGGAATCTTGAATCTTGAATTGAAGATGGGCAAAAAATAGGCGGTAACAGATGAAACTATGGATAGAACAAAACGACACACAGGAAGAAACGGAAATCCATATTAAATGTGGGATGATTAATGCGGATTTGCAACGTATTATCAATGAAATTCATGCATTAATGTTTTCCCTTCCTGTGTTAAAGGACGGGGCAGTCAGCAAGATTTCTTTAGATGAAATATTTTATATTGAGAGCGTAGAAGAAAAGACATTTGTGTATTCCAAAGCGGAAGTGTACACTTGCGAATATAAGCTTTATGAGATAGAAGAAAAAATCGGAAAATACAGTTTTGCGCGTATTAGTAAATCAACCATTGTTAATATCTGCAAAATTTTAGAAATAAAACCCCAGATTAACGGACGGTTTGAGGCGTTGCTTGACAATGGGGAGCGCCAGATTGTAAACCGGCATTATGTAAATGGATTGAAAGATAAGTTTTTAAGAGAAACATGGAAGTAAAACGTATATTCGAGAAAGGCGGCGGAGTAGTTGGAAAGAAAAGGGAATTTTATCAGCAGAGTACTGAAAACAATTGCAAGTTTTACAATATCCTATGCATTTGTAGTGATAATGTATGTGTTGATAAGCGAAATTGGAGTGTTTGACCCAATAGACAATCAGAAGGCGATACAGCTTTTGAGCATCTGCTTTGTGATTGCAGTATTTCATTTTATAATAGGATTTTGGAATATACAATCGGGTATACTGATGGTTTCTTTGTACTTTGGCGTAGTGGCTGTAGTTGTAGGAGTTATGGGAGGCGTTGTGTACGATTTCTTGGATATGAATGCCGCATTTTTGGTATGCCTTGCGATTATGCTATTAATTGTCTTTACAGCGACATTTTTACTGGCATATTATGAGGATTGCAAAAAAGTTTGGGAGATTAATGAGATAATTAAGAAAAATAAAAAAATATAACAGCATTTTGCCTGCCCTTTTCGGTAACTTACCGGAGAGGGACTTTTTTCGCCCTTGAAAAAGTGTTATAGTTGATTCGCTGTTATACTCACGAGCGATACCTTTTACTATACCACTTAAAATATTTACGCTTATAAATCAGCAGTATTGGTAAATTTAAGTGTTCGTTAGTATAAATTCTATAACGTGGAAAAAGAATAAAAAAGGAGAAAAAATTTTATGAAAGAATCCAATGATACATTAGAAAAAGTAAACATATCACAAAAAGGAAAAAAATCAGGAAAACGAAACAAAGGTAAAATTGCGCTTGCTGTGATTGGCGCTGTTTTGTTGATAACCGTCTGCGGTACGGGTGTAATGTTTCGGGAGGAACTTAGCATTGTCCGTTCAATACATCCCATTTTGCAAGGGGAAAATTGTTATATTATGGAAGTAAAAAGCGATTACTATTTCGATAAGTTTTTGGAAGCGGGCGGAGCGCATTCTGATAAAGAAGTCAGTATATTTCTGACGAATTGTATTTCCAAGGGCTTTTATCAGGTAGATGTGACAAATGAAGGACTTTCCTGTAGCACGATTTCAGCGAAAAAGGAAAATAATAGTCATATCTGGGGCAGAAATTATGACTGGTATGGCTCTGTTCCCATTATTGTAAAGTGCACGCCAAAAGAGGGCTATGCTTCAATAGCAACTTGCGATTTTAAGAATATTATTGAGAGTGCGGAAGCTGTGCCAGATAATTTTATCAATAAAATGCTGGCGATTGCAGCCGTTTATGTACCAATGGATGGCATAAACGAAGCTGGACTTTGTGTTGCTGACTTGGAGGTAAATGAGGGCGGAATGCTAGACATTGATACCGAAAAACTGGATTTAACCGTGACAACAGCTATCCGACTGCTGCTCAATCGCGCAGCGACTGTGGAAGAAGCAGTTCAATTACTGCAGCAATATGATATTCATGCATCAGGCGGCATTAGTCATCACCTCTCTATCTCTGATGCGCAGGGGGCATCTGCCAGTATAGAATTTGTTAATGGCGAGATAACAGTAGTCAATACCAATTGTATTACAAATTTTAACCTTGCAAATAAAGATACAGCAGCAGGTGGTGAGAGTGCACAAAAACGCTATGAAACGCTTTGCGCAATTTATCAGGAAAACAATGGTATTTTATCTGAAGAAGATGTAAAAAACGCACTATCACAAGTATCCCAGACAGAGGGCACATGGACTACACAGTGGTCTATTGTATATCAGCAGGATATGCAGAAGGTATTATATTATTTTGGCGGTGTATTTGACGAGGAGAATACATTTTCTGTTGATATAATAAAGTAAGAGAGCATTATACACCCGCGCTATGCACTTGCTGCATGGTGTCGGAGTCAGCACCAAAATGCCTGTTTTGGGGCATTCTGTGTGCATCAATTATTGCAGAATCTGGCGTTGGTATGAATTGTAACGTTACTTTTCACACCCACGCCAAAGTAGTGGGAATTATGCGCCAAAATGCTTGCACTTTAGCATTTTGTGTGCAAAATCTGTTACAATTCACACCTCAGTAACTTATAAGCTAATAAAAACTGGCATGAGTGTGAATTGTAACATTGTAACAAAAACACGGAATAATTATAAAAATTTAATATTTGCTTCATTTACGCAGTATCAATAGTATGATACCATAGAACTATCAGCAAAATCGTTATGTAATAATCCAGTACTATTTTTGTATTGGATTTATTGCGTATAAAGGATTGGGTGCAATAAAATGTATGAAATAACGGCATACAAACAATTGCATACAAATAATTGTATACAAATAATCGCACACAAATAATCGCATGGAAAGGCAAGTGTACCGATGGCAGCACTGTGTCGGTGCGCTAGGGAACGAAAGTGGCAGGGATAGTTTATGATGCCAGACGCATCAAGGCATATGAAGGGCTGTTGGCAGTAGGCGAAATTGCAGGACAGCCCAAAGAATGGTGCGACGTGCTTTGGGGAGAAATTATTGTTGCTCCAGAACTTTTGGAGGAACTAATATATTATTTGGAACATCATTGTCTGACAGAAAATGTAAAATGCTGCGGCTACAGTATGATAGATTTATATGTATGGCAGATGAACCGTTATAATATTATCGGTGATTCAGGGAAAAATACAGATACGTGCAACAAAGACCGCATGGTATTAAAAGCGTTTTACGATATGGCGCAGATGAAGAAAAATCCAGATGAATATATTAAAAAATTAACTCTTGGCAGAGGAATGGATAAATAATACAATGTAATAAATACGGAGGACATTGGCAGGCGTGAATCGGGAAGAATTTTTAAGTCAGCTTCAGGAAGCATTAGTCGGCAGAGTGCCGGAGCAAGTAGTACAGGAAAATATTATATACTATAGAAGGTATATCAGTGAACAGATCAGCGGCGGGAAGAGTGAGCCGGAGGTGCTGCGTATGCTTGGCGATCCGCGCCTGCTTGCGAAGACCATAGAAGGTACTTCTAAGTTTGCCTCCAATAAGGGAGAAGCGCAGCGGGATTATAGCGGGTATACAAATAGTAGTTTTGGCGGGGATTTTAGCGGTAATTATAACAACAGTTACAACAATTCTGATTATGGATATGAACAGAACAAGAATACCAAACAGTTTCGGATGCCATTATGGGTGGTTCTTTGTATTGTGCTGGTGGTTCTTGTTTTAATCTTAACACTTGCATTTCGTGTTTTTGTGTTTCTAGCACCTTTTATTTTAATGGTAATGGTGGCAACATTTGTATTTCGTATTGTGCGCAACTGGATAGGAAAATTTTGATGTTATGTGAATAATTAGGCAGAACAAAGCCCGAAATAAGGGAATGTTCTGCTTATTTTGGTTGCAATAATTGACTTGTACAGTCAACAAAATACAAAAAACACTAAAAAGAAAAGCGACCATTTTCATGATCGCTTTTCATAAGGGGAGTATAAATAATTAATATATAAGGGTTGTAAAGAGGATTGAAGGAGTATCTCTTTACTGATATTAGTATAGCAACTCTGACCTCAAAGGTCAACCATTTTCTGAAAATAAAATCTAACAAATATAAATTGTCAGTTTTGGGCAGTGTTTCCAAAGTTAACATGATATGTTAATTAATTATGTTGTATAAAATCCGGCATTTGTGCAAATCCTATTGCTGTAACACGAAATCAGTGTTAAGGATATGCAGAAATACAAACGGTGCATATCCAAAAATCAGGGAGAAGATTCCCGTATATTATTGGAGGTATTTAAAAATGTCTGGAACAAACAACAATTACGAACAGAATCAGAACAAGGCAAACAACAAGGCTTCAAACAGCAGCAGCAACAGCTATCAAAACAGCACACAGAATGCGCAGAACGCTCAAAACGCACAGAATGCGCAGAATTCTAACAGCCAGAATTCTCAGAATGCGAACAGCCAGAATTGCAAGAACAGCACAAACAGCAATTCCCAGAACAGCTACAACAATAACAACAAATAAATAGCTGGAAATTCTCCCTTAAAGGCGGCTTTATTATAGAGCCGCCTTTTTTATGCACAGACCCGTGCATGGGAATATTTTTTTCTACTCGATTTTTAGCATATTCTTTGTTTTTCTTGACATCTGATTCTAGGAATTATAATATATACATATGAGAAAATTTGAGTTGATAGCCCCATGCCATTTCGGTTTGGAGGCAGTATTAAAAAAAGAAATTATTGATTTGGGTTATGATATTACGCAGGTCGAAGATGGACGCGTAACATTTGCAGGTGACGAGGAGGCAGTCTGCCGTGCCAATATCGGGCTGCGGACAGCAGAACGGATTTTAATAAAAATCGGAAGTTTTCCGGCAGAGTCGTTTGACGAACTTTTTGAAGGCATAAAGGCGCTTGCATGGGAGGACTACATCCCGCTGGACGGCAAATTCTGGGTCGCAAAGGCGGCAAGTGTTAAAAGCAAGCTATTTTCGCCCTCGGATATTCAGTCTATTATTAAAAAAGCGATTGTAGAACGGTTAAAGCAGGTATATCATGTAAGTTGGTTTTCGGAGGAGGGACAACAATTTCCTGTCAGGGTTTTTCTTATGAAAGATCAAGTAACCGTAGGTCTTGACACTACTGGCGAGTCGCTGCATAAGAGAGGATATCGTAAGCAGACGGCAAGAGCGCCCATAGCAGAGAATCTGGCGGCTGCAATGATTATGCTGACTCCTTGGAAAAAAGATAGGATTTTGGCAGACCCCTTTTGTGGCAGCGGGACAATTCCAATAGAGGCGGCGCTTATGGCAGCAAATATCGCGCCTGGCATGAAAAGAGGTTTTACGGCATTAAAATGGGATCAGTTGATACCCGAAACGATATGGAACGACTGTTACGAGGAAGCACGTGAACTGGTGGATGATTCTGTGAAAGTGGAAATTTATGGAGCTGATATCGATCCAGAAATTATTGCAATTGCAAAAGAAAATGCACGCCGTGCTGGTGTCGGACATATGATAAATTTTGCCGTGCAGGAGGCTGCACAATTTGCGCACGCAGGCAAATACGGCTTTATTATTACCAATCCCCCATATGGAGAGCGTGTCGGTGATAAAGAATTGATTCCTGCCTTGTATCGAACAATAGGAGAACGATACAAAATGCATAATACATGGTCAATGTATCTAATTACCTCTTATGAGGGTGCAGAACGCAGTATTGGCAGAAAAGCGGACAAAAACCGCAAGATTTATAATGGAATGATGAAAACCTACTATTATCAATTTATGGGGCCGAAACCGCCCAGAGCACCGGAGGGAAGATAGTTGGACACAGAAGAACAGGCATATAGCGAGGCGGGACAGATAATAGCACAGAATCGGGATAAGCTGTATCGGCACACAATGGTGGCTGCAATTGTATTTTGTATTATTTCCGCTATATTAATGGCAGGTTTTAAGCAAAATGAGGGATTTTTTGATGCAAACAGCCGTTTAGGACTTTTGCTGGAACAGATAAACGAACAGGATCAGATACTTTCATATCCCAAAATAAATGTCAAGGCAATTTACAAAGATGAGCGCGCGTCGAAATTAGTGATACGTCCAGATATGCCAATGGAATCGCTGGATATTGAGGTGCGTGAGGAATTTACCAAGAAAAAGGTGGTTATTACATTTCCGGAAGCTGCGGAATATTTTGCAGATAATGTGCAGATTGTCAGTGATTCCGCAATTATGGATGCGGTGGGGATTTATCGCCAGAATAAGGATGTTGTGGTAGAAGTTTATTGCAAAGATACGTACAGTTGGACGATTGACAGCCAAGCTGATGAAATTACATTGCAGTTTGGCGCACTTAGAGCAGCCTATAGCGGTGTTGCAGTGGTTTATCTACCTTATGCAGACAGAAACCGACTAATGATACCAGAGTGGCAGCAGAGTATAGCAGAATTTGCCGCCAATTATCATTTGAAACTGTTTCTAGCCAGCAATATGCTTGAGGAATATACGGAGCAGGAAGTTCTAACCTTTGCAAATACTGTGCAGGCGGATATTCTGCTGGGGATAGCAGTAGAAAGCAGTGAAACGGCAAAACAGGCAAGCGCAGTTACCGTAT
Organism: uncultured Lachnospiraceae bacterium; assembly: GCA_965114465.1. Taxonomy (GTDB): domain Bacteria; phylum Bacillota; class Clostridia; order Lachnospirales; family Lachnospiraceae; genus COE1. The sequence continues at coordinate 1,452 of CBCOYO010000067.1, read as the reverse complement.
GCAATACGACTTATTTTATTCCGAATTTTGGCAGCACGCAGCTTGCGATTTTAGCTGCTGGTACTTTCGCAGCAGAAACACAGTTGCTTCCTAAGGGATTTCGGGAGTGTGGCGCGGAAGATATCTTGGTGTCGCAGGCAGTTGTTCCGGCGGCTTTTCTTGAGATAACACTTCCCGCATCAGAAACGGAAAATGTAGAATCGGTTTATAAATTAAATGAAAGCATTGTCACAGCATTATTGCAGACGTTGGAACAGGCGTTTAATTTAACAGAAAAGAGGATAGAAAGCAATGGAATGTGAAAAAATAGTGTTTGCCACAAGCAACGCCGGAAAAATGAAAGAAATCCGCATGATTATGGCTGATCTTGGCATAACAATTGAATCTATGAAAGAAGCAGGCATTCACGTTGATATTGTTGAAAATGGACAAAGTTTTGAAGAAAATGCAGCGATAAAGGCGGAAGCAATCGCGCAGGAATTGGCACAGCGTGGCGAAAATGTGGTGGTACTTGCCGATGATTCTGGTCTGGAAATTGATTATCTAAACAAAGAACCGGGTATTTATTCGGCAAGATATATGGGTGAGGATACTTCATATACTGTTAAAAATACAAATTTAATTCAGCGTTTAGAGGGCGTTGCTGATGATAAGCGGACAGCACGCTTTGTATGTGTTATAGCCGCAGTTCTGCCCGATGGCAGGAAACTGCACACAAGGGCAACGATAGAGGGCATAATTGGCTATGAGGAAAAAGGCGAAAATGGTTTTGGCTATGATCCTATTTTTTATCTTCCATCTTATGGCAAGTATTCCGCAGAACTTTCTCCAGAGGAAAAAAACCGTATCAGCCACAGGGGAAAGGCATTGGAGGAGATGAAAGCGCAGTTGAAAGCAGTTCTTTCAATATAATACAACAGAATAGGGATAAGGGGAAGTGCAGCGATTATGAAGATATTAATTATCAGTGACACACATAGGAAAGATAACAATTTCCTTAAAATCATGGAAGATATTGGAACAATTGATTTGCTGATTCATTTAGGTGATGTGGAGGGGAGTGAGGAAAAAATTGCCAAGGTGGCAGGCTGCCCTGTAGAGATGGTTGCCGGAAATAATGATTTTTTTTCTGATTTACCCTCAGAAAAGACTTTACAAATAGGTAAGTATCATGTTATGATAACACACGGGCATCGTTATTATATTGGTATGGGAAATGAAATGCTGAAGCAGGAAGCCGTGGCGCAAGGGGCAGATATTGTGATGTATGGTCATACACATCGCCCTGTGATTGATATTTCCAAAAATATTATTGCGATTAATCCTGGTAGTTTGTCATATCCAAGACAGGAGAATCGGAAGCCGTCGTATATTATTATGGAACTGGACAGTGCAGGAGAAGCCCATTTTAATCTTTATTATATCGAATAGCATTACATTATACTAAAGAAT
>CBCOYO010000066.1:6046-18160 GCA_965114465.1 uncultured Lachnospiraceae bacterium | reverse complement strand
TCACACCGCAGTAACTTATAAGCTAATAAAAACTGGCATGAGTGTGAATTGTAACACTACCCGTAACAGTTCAGGTAGGGGCTGTCGCAATAAGCTTTGATTATACAAGATATGGTATAAAATGCAGTACAGTATTATAATATCTTGTATATGTTTTCCTTAATGCGACAGCCCCGTAATAAAATGTAGTGGTTGGAGGTATCCAGCCCATCGCGAAGCGATTTCTAATGGCTGGATACGTAACAGTTCAATGGGTTATCTGAACTGTTAACACTACCCGATTCGGAATATATTGGAAATCCTTGTATCTGATTGACAAAAAATTGCCAAGTTGCTATAATAAAAACACTTTGAGAAATACAGGAAAAATTGGGACAGGCAGCTTGGCAATGTTCCTAGAAGGGCAGGTACATGAGGAAGAAAATACGAACAGGGAAAATATGGATGCTACTGTGGATTGGCATATTGGCAGGTAGTATGGGATTGCAGGCTTATGCCGCAGAAGCGGTCTGCTTGGAAAGCCAGACAACACAGGCAGTTAGAATGATGCAAGAAATACAAAGTAAACAGGCAGCCGAAACCATGCAGGAAATACAGAGTGAACAGGCAGCCGAAACCATGCAGGAAATACAGAGTGAACAGGCAGCCGAAACTATGCAGGAAATACAAGGTGCGCAGGCAGCCGAAACCGTGCAGGAAATACAAAGTGCGCAGACCGCCGAAACCGTACAGGATACACAGACAGCGCAGCCTGCGTCAGCTATGCAGCAGTCTATAGGCAATCCAGCGCAGCCTGCGTCAGCTATGCAGCAGTTTATAGGCAATCCAGTTCAGCCCGCAGAAATAGCACAAGATATTAATTCTGTACTGACAGCACAGCTAGGATGGACATACTTGCAGACATCGCAACTAGCAAGTCAAACGACGTGTACAGTGGATAAAAACGGAACGGTTACATATCAGGCAGTTTTTGCAGCGCCAATTGTTTGCGACAATAATATATTATACTTATTTGAATTAGCACCTTATGAATATGAGATTACTACGCAAACTCCTATAATTGACAATATGCCGCTAGATCAGATGACAGCAGATGGACTACAGGTGGAATTTACTTTCCCAGTGAATTTTAGAACAGCACAAAGTAGGCTGTACTCTAAGTTCGCAATCGGCATTCGGTCAGGCGGAATGGTGAAAATGTTAACGCAGCCAATGTATATTACCAATCCAGAAGCATTGGCATGGAATACCTTAATGCGCTATCCGCGATCTAAGAAAACAACGCAGGGGCAGGATTTTATTAATCTATTTCTGGATGACAGCTATGGGCCGGAAATTGGGTGGATTTACAAGACAATCCAAGTGATGAACACCGGAGCAAGCGAAACACTGACACATCCGATGTCAAGGGCAGCAGCGCGCGCAGAGGATGCGCACCATGTCAAGCCGAAATATTATATGCTGAATGCTTCGGATGCCGAAGGTGTGGAGGCGCTTGTGGAGAAAATGGAGTATTATACGGCAAACTCCAAAGGCGGCGAGAATTGGATTATTGGCAATGAAGTAAATGTGCGCACATGGAATTATATGGCGTGGACAGATTGGGAGAATTATATTCGAGAATATGCGCAAGCGTTCCGCGTAGCATATAATGCAATTATGAGTACCAACGCAAATGCGAGAGTTTATGTGTGTATTGATCAATATTGGGATAAAAACTTGACACCAGAATCCGCAGAATATTTTGAAGTAATGGATGGGAAGGACTTTTTAATGCAGTTTGATGCAGCAATAAAAGAGGGTGGTGATATTCCTTGGGGACTGGCACAGCATCCATATGCAGCACCGCTGACCTACTCGAAATTCTGGGATATGTCTGGCTGCAAAAATGGTGATATTTATGCCCAGCAAGTGGAGTCCGGACAATATATTACCTGTCAGAATTTATCGGTGTTAACAGACTTTATGCAGACACCACAAATGCTTGCGCCAGATGGAAGTGTAAGGCATATTATTTTAAGTGAAGTTGGCTATACCAATGCACAGGGAACGGAAGTGCAGGCAGCGGCACTTGGCGCTTCCTATGTGGCAGCGCGGGATAATCCGTTTATTGACGAGATTATCTATCTTTTGGAATACAGTGAGCCGAAAGTGGATACAAGGCTTTCTGGTATTTCGCAGGAACTATATCAAAATATGGACGGCGTAAATGCAAAACAATATCTGGAATGGGCGAAATCTTTTATTGGAATAACGGATTGGTCTGAAATTTTGCGGTAATAGAATACATTCGATTATATAGAGTCGGGTAAAAATGCTTAAAAAACGGGCATATTTACCCGACTGATTGTGATAGAGGGGAAAATACATGAACGTAAATTTATATGAAATTATAAGGGACAGGTTGTTATTTGAATCAGAAAAAGGGACAAAAAAGGGAAGCAATAGCTTTCTTTTAATGAAGCATTATAATACGCTGGCATTTGGAGAAGCGGATAAAAAGCAGGTGGAGCAGAGAGAACCACATACCTTTGTGCATCTACATGAATACAAACTGACGAAGCTGGTCGGTGTATTTGAACCCTTTTTGGACTATGCAAGGAAGATGCTCCAACAATGTTCTGACGAGGAAATCGACAAGATATTAGATCAGTGTGACGTTTACAGCCTTCATAAATCTGTGCTGAAAAGTTTTCTTAGAACTGGGGTTTGCGTTCGAGAGGAGGCGCTTTTAATTGACGAAGTTGCATTTGAGCAGGAGAAAATTGCAACTGCTGTTGTAAATTTGCTGCAATATATCGCTGGAGAAAATAAAATTGTTTTTCTGCTAAATGAGCTTCAGTATGCAAGCGGTTCTGCATTTCATGTGATCCACAATATGATGGAGGATGAAACCTGCAAAAATATCTTGGTAGTCGCGACATATAATGAAGCCAAAATGCCGCTACCGCATATTGTGCCATTGTGGAATCGCTTTTATCGTTTCTTGACAGATCGGGAGAGTATTTTGGAAACAAGTCATGGGTCTAGTTACCAAAATGAAAGCCTTGCCAATACATTTCAGTTAAATACAAAAGATATTGAAGGCGATATTATTAAGGTGAAAAATCTGCTGTTGGGTTTGGATTTTTCTCATGCGCATTACTATCTGGAAATTATGTACAAAATGATTACAGTGGAAGCCATGGAAGTGGAACAGCAGTATCATAGAAGGATTTTGGAGTTATATATTTTGGTTTCTATTTATACACAGGACTTTTCACAGGCGTTGCTTTTATGTGAGAAAATGCGGGAGATGGAAGTACCAGGCGCAGATGTCAATTTGGATTTCCGGTATCAGTATTTTATGGGGCTGGCACATATGTATAACGGAAAACTGGACGAAGCGCAAGCGTATGCTGAAAACTGCCTTGCGATAGCCGAGCAGTATAAGGAGGAATTTCGGGTATTTGAGTCAAAAATTCTATATGTAATGGTGCAGATGGCTGGGTGGCATAATATTTTCTTCTGTGCCAACGACTTGGAAATTGATGAAGAAATTATTCATCTTGCCAAAAAGTATCATTATTGGAACCACCTTGCGCATATTTATGTATATGCCTATGATAACGATCCGGCATTGTTTGCGGATGAAACAAAACTTGAGGAGCGTCTGGTGCATTTCAATCAGGGAATTGATATTATGAAACGGCTTGGAAATGCATATTTTATGATGGAAGCATATCAGAATAACATTATGATTGCTTCCACAAACGGATTTTTTAAGACGGCGAGTTATTATTATGGGAAATGTCATGAAATGGTATGCGGAAAAAGTGAACATGAGGAGGCGATGATTTATAACGGCGTCGGATATATTTCTTCTGCAATGGAGGATTATGATAAGGCATCGGACTGCTATCATAAGGCGCTTACTATTTTTTTGTCATTGGAGGAGATTGACTATGTAGGTGAAACGCTCTACAATATGGCAATTAATTGTATTATGGCACAGGATTACAAAAGTGCGTACCAATATCTGGAAATTGCGTTTCGTATCGTAAAGGATATGAAGATGAACAGCCTGCGGGTATGCAATATTTCAAAACTTGCGGGGCTTATGGCGATTTGCAGTTATTATATGGGAAATGATTTAATGTGCGCAGTATATACGGAAAAGACCCAATTATTTTTGGAGCATATTATTGGGCGCTGCGAGGGAACAGATCATCAGAAAATGATACATGACTATACAACTTGTAAGGATGATTTGTTTATCTATTATTATATCGTAGGCGTTCAGTCAATGCGAAAAGGGGATTATCACGAGGCACTGAAGAATTTTGAGATGGCAGCAGGCTGTATCGACACTTCTGTGGGAAACCAGTTTTATATTTTTCACCAATATATTACGGAACTGGCGAAACTGTATCGCCTAATGGGACGTGAGGAGGATGCGGTTCGGCGCTTGGAAGGTGCGATTGCTTTTTACCAGCAACAGGGATGTAAACAGAAAGTTAAGGAATTGCAGGCGCAGCTTACAGAGGAGTCCGTTTGCAGAGAGCAATATCATTTAGGACTTCCTGCGTTCTTGATTCGTGAGGTAGATGATGTACTGCGTCATGCAGCAGTTTTTAAGGAGAACCAAGAGCAGCAAAAGCGCATGGTATTTGTTTCGGCTTGGCAAAAAATGGTCGAGATTACGGATAAAAAGAAAGAAGATTTAGTAGAAACAGCAGTAAATGCGTTTATTCACAACTTTAATATTGACAAAATGCTGCTGCTAAAATATTATGAGGGGCAGCCTGAAGAAATTTTTAACAATACAGGATATGCATTTGTAGGTGAACGGCGTGAAAAAATAGAAAATTTTTTCTATCGGAATCGTCTAGGTGTTGTTACGTCTAAGATTAATAACAATTATATTGATTATCTGGATATTGTAATGCATTTTGATAAAAATAAAATTTGCTCGATTATCGGGATACCTTTTTACTATAATGATTCTTTAAAAGCAATTATGATTGCGTATATCGAAATGAAAGAAAACTGGCATACGCTGTCGAATCGCTATCTATTAGATGATGGGGACTATGCGATATTTGAATTTCTAATGCGGCAGCTTTTGACAGCGGTGGATATGCTGGAAGCAAATGAAAAAATCCGACAGATGAATGATAAGTTGAACTATTTGGCAGTAACGGATAAACTGACAGGCTTATACAACCGAGAGGGATTTTATTTAAATATCGAAATGCTGATACATAAAGTTCCGGCGGATCAGATGCAGCCGATTACTGTAATGTATATTGACTTGGATAACTTTAAACATTATAACGATACATATGGGCACGGTGTCGGCGATATTATATTAATGGAAATGGCGGATATTTTCCGAAGGGAAGTTGGCAAAGAGGGTTTTGTAACGCGTTATGGTGGCGATGAATTTCTGGCGACATTTTTCACGGATGAACGCGGACGCATTGAGGAGGCGGCACAGCGGATTTATGCAGCAATTGAAGCGGCGGACGGATTTGAACCAATTATTAAGGAGAAGTTAAAAAAGGCGGTTAAAATTCCCAAAGCGGAGCGGATTTCCTGCTCTATTGGCATTAGCTATGTCAATTCCCTGCATAGTGACGAGGAGTTGGAGCAAATGATTAAGGAAGCGGATAAGGCTTTATATGAAGTTAAGAGGTCAGGTAAAGGAGTTCATAAGTTTTACGCACTAAAGCATTAAAATTTCTATATGTAAAATAACAAAAAATTTTTGCTAAATCTTAGTAATGTTGAATAAGGTTTAACAGTTGATATTTTTTATTTAATAGGGTATACTAAAATTAATCTGAAATGTGCGATAACTCCTGTTATTTTGAACCTACATTACTTTAAACGGGATTCCTATATTGCCTGATTAATGTCAAGCCCCCCAGTATGGTCAGGGGAAGGCAGCGAGATGGTTGCGGTTGCCCACCTAGCGTTGGCTAGGAGTCAAAATACAGGAGCCGGCATTTTGGGGAAGCACGAAAGAAAGGCAGCCTAAATAGGCTGCTTTTTTGCGTGCTTTTTTTATGTACATGGGCACTCCAAGGAAGATGTCAATAAAGCTGGCGAGTGCCCAGCGCGCGAGGTTGTCGCATTAAGTTAAATGTATACAAGATAGTCTAACACTGTGTTGCGATTTATACTATATCTCGTATAATCAAAGCTTTTTGTGACAGCTCCAATTGCGCAGTCCCATGCAGAGGATGTATGCCGCTGAATCGGTGAATGGGGTGCGGTGGGCAGGGAACTCTGCTTGATTTGATAAATAAAAAATATTGGGAGGTGTCCGTATTCGGGAGGATAGGGTAAGACAGTTTAGAAAAATTGCGATTGTGATTATCTGGGTGATTCTTTCGCTTGGAATTTATCAATGCGGCGTTACGGTAGAGTTTGGCGGGGGAAAAACGCACGAGGAGGACAGCGGGACAGAAAATGCGCAGAACAAAGAAGCAGAAAATGCCTCTGACGGCACGGCAAAAGAGGAAGCTTTGGAGGATACAAAGCCGGTGCAGCCTCCGTTTGATAAAAACATCAGGGTGCTGATTCAGACGAGCGGTTTTTCCGGAATTTATCATAAAGAACTTTTATTTTCAGGTACGGACGGATTGGTGGTGACAATTGGCAATACCATAACAGAATACGCACCAGGTGAAGTCTATACGCTTACACAAAAGCAGTTTAAAAAGGCGGCAGCAGTACAGATTAGCGGGAAAAACAATGGAAAAATAAGATGCCCCAGCATAACACGCAGCGCAGAAACGGCGTATCGGGGCGTTATGGAGTGTTATAGCGTGCCAGAAGGAATCGTGTTGGTCAATGAACTGCCAGTAGAAGAATATTTATATGGTGTAGTTCCCAGCGAGATGCCCTCCTCTTACCCGATAGAAGCACAGAAAGCACAGGCGATAGGTGCACGTACATATGCCTATTATCACAAAAAAAGCTATGCCTATCCCCAATGGCGTGCCCATGTAAACGACAGCACGACCTTTCAAGTATATCTTAATATCGCAGAAACGGAAACCGCTCGGCAGGCAGTGGACGAAACAAAGGATATGGTGATTTACTACCAAGATGCACTGATACAGAGTTTTTATTATTCTACTTCGGGCGGTTATAGTGGCGGAAGCGGTGTGTGGAATGATGCGGCTGTGGATGATGAAAATAGTTTTCTGGTGGAAACTGGCGACGTGGTTTTTGCACAGAACAGTGCAGAGGGGGAACAGCGTTACCGTGATTATATTCAATATGGAGATGAAATGGATATTGAATATACAGAACCGTGGTATCGTTGGAATTATGAGAAATCGCTGGAAGGGGAAACGGGAAAAGCATTTTTAAAAAAATTGTATGCAATGTACTGCGCACAGCCACAGAATGTTAGAATTCGTTCGCGCTTTTACAGTGCAGATCAGCTTGTTAAAGAGAAGGGCATTCAAGATATCCGTGTGCTGAATCGGCGCAAAAGTGGGCTGGTTACAAATCTTTTGATTGAAACAGAACATTTCCGTATTAATGTGCGCACACAGCACTGTATTCGGCAGGCGCTTTCGATGGAGGGAGAATCTGTTACAAAAAAGGATGGCACAGACTACCTTTTAGGCGATATTCTGCCAAGCGCATATTTTTACATAGAAAAAAATCCAGTGCAGGAATCAAGCGATAATAATAATATGCAAAGTGGGGATACTTTGAAGAAGATAACGATTTATGGTGCAGGTTTAGGGCACGGCGCAGGAATGTCGCAGAACGGTGCAAAATGCCTTGCCAGCAAAGGATTCACCGCTGCGGAGATTTTGGCATATTATTATAGAGGGGACGTAAGGGAAATTTCAGAATAGTATTGAAAATCACTGTAATGTGATAATTGCTGTGTTCCCCGAAGAACAAAAAGGGTAAGCATTTCGATGCAAAGGGGGAACAGTAACTGTATGAAATTCTATCAATTGCAAAAAGAAGCGCGCAGACTGATTCTTGAGGCGGAAGTGGGAACTTACGCTTCAGCGGCTGCGTTCTTTTTATTTTTATCTATTATTCCTGTGATTATGCTGGTAAGTGGACTTTTGCCGCATGGTGCAATTGCGCATAAAGATGTTGTGACAATCTCGCAGGCGGTAGTGCCGGAGCGGATATATCATTTTTTAATCGCTATTGCAGACAGTTATCACGGGGATAATGTGACACTACTGTCAGTTTCTGCTGTAATCGTGATTTGGTCAGCTTCGAAAGGTATGCTTGCGATGATACGCGGATTAAATCATATTTATGAGATTGAAGAATCCAGAAACTATATGATGTTAAGGCTGAAAGCAGCGTTCTATACTTTGTTTTTGTTGATTGCGATTGTGCTGTCGGCGGGTATTTTGGTGTTTGGCAATACCGTTGCAGATATGCTGCTGCCACAAGGGGTATTTCGCTCTGAATTTTGGAAATTAATCGGCGGACTGCGGCATATATTGGTTGCGTGTATGATTTCGGTAGTGTTCTGCACAATGTACTGTCTGCTTCCCAACAACCAGATCGCATGGCGGCTGCATTATCCGGGGGCAGCGTTTACTTCGGTGTTTTGGACACTGTATTCGTTTGCATTTTCAATTTATATCGATTACTTTGATGGATTTTCCATGTACGGGAGCTTAACAACCATTGTGATAGTGATGATTTGGCTGTATTTCTGTATGTATATCTTTTTCTGCGGCGCACTGGTGAATCGGTGGATTATGGATCGGGAAGTGGAGGTTCGGGAGTGGTAGAGGGTTCTGTTTCTTTACCAAATTGCAGGCACTATGTAAAAGGTATGAATCCTTTAAAATAGACAGACAGTAAAGGAATAAAATCCTAAAAAGTAGACAGATATTATTGATTTTGTGTGGGTAAAAGGGTAAACTATAAGAGTTGAAGATTTACTGGTAGCAAATGGAATAACCTATATGCAAAGAATAGGAAAAGATAAAAAATATATAAAGCCAGCCAATGTATCAACAGTGGCAGAATACCTAGAAATGATGCTGGAAAGAGGTATATTTGTAGATTTATTATCAGACAAGGAGGTATGCGATATGACAATGGCGCAGTTCTCAAGAGATGATATTTTGATATATCAAGGGCGAGAGGAAGGACGAGAAGAAGGAAAAGCCGAAGAAAGGGCAGAAGCTGTTCTTGAACTTCTGGAAGATATTGGAGAGCCTTCGGAAATGCTTAGAAATTATATTATGAAGCAGACTGATTTAGAAGTTCTGAGAAGATGGCATAAAATAGCAGCAAAAGCAGATTCGATAAAAGATTTTGAGCAGGCTGTTGGACTGTTGTCGATGTAAATGCATTGAATTTTATATTAACACAATTTTATGGACTTAATCAGACTGTGAAAATGTGATAAAAAGGTTAAAAAATATTAAAAAGAGAACAAATTATAGAAAAATACGAGGTGACAGTAATGTCCGTGAAGAATGCATTAGATGATTTTTTTAAAATATATTTGGAAAAATATCAGGAAACAACAGGTGGTTTGCCAATAACGACCAGACGAAAAGATATTGATCAAATAATATATGTGGGTGATGATGATTCAACGGGGCATTGTAGATGGAAACCAGTATTATATGGTCAAGAAAAAGATTTTTTGCGTTTGTTGGAAGATTATGAAATCGAGAAAAACGATGATATAGTGGAGTATTTTTGCTCTTACTATTACTTGGGAATAAGAGTAATGTATAAAAAACGCTCAATTGCTATAAGAACCGCTGATGTATTAGATGGGTTTAAAAGGTTAAAACGGATAATAAATGCTTATACAGATCAAAATGGAAAGATTACATATATTGGTATTGGAATTGATCAAGTCTTAAATTATTCGATTGTTGTAGAAGTTAAAACAGGAATTGTAAAGTATGTAGATGATGAAACGGGAAAAATGAGAAAAATCGCACCATCTTTAGAAGAATTTATACAAGGCTGGGAAACAATTGTGATTTGATGGAGGATTCGTAAAATGATAAAAGACTTACATAAGAATGATTGGGATATATGACAGGTATGTTTTGTTCTACTATTTTAGGATATGAGATTGAAGTAATGTATAATAAAGATATTGATCAAAATTACGTAGAAAAAAATATCGAATATTTTAATAATCTTGATTCAATATTTCTGGAAAAATATGTGCTGCTTTGAAACGCTATTTTGATGCTTACTATAAAATAAATCCTGATTTGAGCGAGGATTTTGCAGATGAACTTATAGAGGAGTATAAAATAAATTCTACTTCTATTTTAAAATATATAGATATCGGGATATATGCTTTTGATAAATATAGTCCAGAGAATGAGAATGTTCCTGTGCTAAATTTAACTGGTGATTGCGAACGGAATGGAGATGAGCAGATAACAATATTAGGATAATCAGTTAGTATATGTAGTTTTCTTTTTTTATATTAGTAAGAAACCGTTTTTTGAAGAAAGGAAAAATCACGATATGAAAAAAAGGGCTATTAGCGAAGAGATGATGAGGGATTTGCTTTCAGGAAAATTATCGTCCCTTTTGCGGGCAGTACAGAATGACGATACGCTGTGCATGGAATTGAGAGGAAGTTCTGTGAACATTTATTATCGGGGCGGAAGCCTATTTAAAATTACCGCAAATAGATGTAAGAGTGTAGAGAACTATCAAATCGTGTTTGATTCAGGATATGGCATAGAGAACAATCCAAGCATAGAAGAAGCCGCTAATCAAATTCCACAATATAAACAGGCAATGGATGTGTGGTTTCATAAAAACCCAAAAGACGAACGAGAATTTCAACAATTTATCGTGCGTACGAATAACCGAAACAGAAGGATTTCAAATTCTACGGATTACTATATTGTGGATATGGAGTATGCAGAAACAAATGGAATGAACGCTCGATTTGATATGGTGGCTTTAAAATGGCGGTCAACAGGTTCAGAACGTAAAAAATTAGAAGTACCTTCATTGGCGTTTATTGAACTAAAATATGGTGATGATGCATTGAAGGGTAGTGCAAGTATCAAAAAACATTTGGACGATTTGAAAGACTTTCTTAGCTGTTCCGAAAATTTGAGTGGTTTTGCGAAAGATATGACTGAAGTATTCCGCCAAAAATGCAAATTAGGACTTGTTGAGGGTTTGCAGGAAAATCAGTATAAGTTGACGATTAGCCCAAACAATCCTGAAGTGATTTTCCTTTTTGCCGAGCACAAGCCGGCGAGTCGTATTCTAAAAGGCGTCCTTAACGACATCAATCCGTCTGACTATTCTTTCCCTATTTCAATTGCATCTGCTTCTATGATGGGATGCGGTCTGTATGAAGACTGTATGTGGACGATAAAGGAATTTTTATATAAGGAAAAGGAATCGGAAAAATGAGTACTTATGTCATAAGCGACATCCATGGCTGTTACAATGTGTTTCTTTCCATGCTCGAAAGAATCAGCTTTTCCGCAATGGATTACTTGATTCTAGCGGGGGATTATATAGACAGAGGAAAGCATAGTTACGAAATGCTGAAATGGATAGAACAGTGTCCCTCAAATGCTTTGCTTTTGCGTGGAAACCACGAAGAGGAATTTGCTGCCTATGTGGATTTGATGCTCCTGCTTGACAGCAGGGAGAAACTGGAAACGGATTTTGCCTCTAATGCGGACACAGCAGCACTATATGATTCTGTCAAATATTTTATCCGGCGTGGGGCATTGTCAGCTTCCTATTTTGATGCATATGGTACGATTTGTTCGCTGTTGGAGCAGAACCATATTACCTTGCATGACTTGTGCAAGTGGTCGGCAATTATCCGTCAGATGCCTTATTATCATAAATTGCGGATTGGAAACAGGACATACATTATTGTTCATGCGGGTTATTCTGAAAACTTAGAAAATATCGGTGTGCGTTTTGGTAGTCTGGAACAATTTTATCTCTATGCAAGAGAGGAAAGTTACCAGTTGGGCGGCATACAGCATGGAACGATTATCGCCGGACATACGCCTACGATTGTCAAAGAACGTTTTGCGTACAATGATGGAAATGTATTCCGATTCTATGATAAGAAAAAAGACTGTATTTTCTATGATA
>CBCOYO010000066.1:0-6036 GCA_965114465.1 uncultured Lachnospiraceae bacterium | reverse complement strand
CCGAAACAGGCAGTTAAATGCAAAGCTTGCCTGTATCCGTTTAGAGGACGAAAAAATATTTTATATATAACGGGTGATCCGATTTTGTTTGATGCTAATGTGAAAAATAAAACCGGAAAAGGATTCCTAAATCGATTTGGGTCAACCAATTATTTTAAAATAGTAGTTTTTGGTTATTTTTAGAAACAGTCATGATGTTCAAAGTCATGGCTGTTTTTGCTTAAGATAAACGGTTTAGAAAAAATGAACAGCTATATAATTTGTAATACAATATTTATTGCGTTGCTTATATAGAAGAGAATTTTACAGGAGGTGTGATTGGTGGAAGAACGAAAGGATGATACTGTGGTTAAATGAGAAAAAGCAAGAAGTGCTTAGATCTTATTCTTATGTGGAGAGTGAAAAATATAGACCTGCCACATATGGAAGGAAACGATTTACTATGCAATATCTCATTCCCTTTTCATTTCTATATATTTTTTGTAAAAGAATTGCCTATTGATTTTGTGCAGGTAAAAGGGTAAACTATAAGAGTTGAAGAAATTACAAAGGGAAAACGAAATGTTTTAAATTATTGAATTGGAGGAATAATTACGATGAAAAGAAATTTAAAATATATGGCATTGGTTTTGTTTGGTTCAGTGCTGCTTGGCGGATGCGGTGCAGGTAATAAACAGATGGATGAAGTAGAATTTCCATTTCCGGAGAATACGATTCCAGCACAGACAAGCAATACAGAAGATAATTCTGCCGAAAAAGAATCCGCGGAAAAGAATCCAGAAAATAACAAATCAGAACAAGACGAATCCGACACAACGCAAGGAGCAGAAAATAATGGCAGTTCCGCATTGGGTGAGATTATAGAGGGCAGCGCACCAGAAGTTTCGATTGTGGAGGATAAAAAAGTATGGAGCACAGAGGATAAGAGTACACAGCTTTTAGAGGTTCGCAAAAGTATTGTAACAATAGAAAACAGCGGTTTCGATGCCTTGCAGAGTGCTTTACAGGAGCGTTGGAATGGTATTACAGGAGATTACCAAGAAAATATAGATATGGCGCGTGAGGATTATAATGGTCGTGCTGAGGAAGATAAAGTGTTTTTTGGTGGATATTCGATTACAGAACAGCCACAGTTAGTGCGAAGTGACAGCAGTGTTATCAGTTTTCGTGTTTTTCATGGAGAGTATTCTGGCGGGGCGCATGATAATTATGTTTACGGTGGTGTTACATTGGATGTTAAGACTGGCAAAGAACTCCAGCTTGTGGATATTTTGAGCAATCCAGAGGGTTTTTACGGCGAGGCGGCCAAATATCTTGCCAATCGGTTGGAAGAAGACTACAGCGATATGCTTTTTGAGGATTACAAGGACTATGTAGCAGGGACTTTTGGGGAAGATCGGGAAGTAAACTGGTACTTCAATGCAGCAGGAATTGCAATTGCATATTCTCCTTATGAAATTGGGCCTTTTGCGGCAGGCACGATTGAGATTACACTGCCATACAGCGATTTTTCACAGTATATTAAGGAAGAGTATCGAGCACCACATAGCAGTGTTGTGGCAAAAGTTCCTTTAAATTACAATATTTCGGGATTAATCGGAGAGAGTGGCACGCTGTTATTAGAAGCCGTAAAAAATGAATATGAATTGTATGAAGTGACAGTAGTGTCACAAAATGCAAGCGAGGAAATCGGAAGTTTTGGGTATTTCGGTGACGCATATATAATTCGGCGCGAAGATGGGCGAAGCTTTTTATTGACATCTAGTGATTATATGTCAGATGATTTTGTAATGAATGTCTATGAAGTGACAAACGGTGATTTGCAGAAATGTGAGGAATTGTCTGGAACGCAGTTTGGCAACGGCGGCATAGGAATTGATAAGGTAAGCTGCACGGTGCGGTTGAATGTATTGGGTTCGTATTGGGGGGAAATGGTATACCAGCTTGACAGTAATGGAAAACTGTCGCAGGTAGATGAGATTTTTAATATTCGAGAAGGAAACTCCATGACAGTTATGAAGGAACTGCCTGTTATTCTTGAAGGATCGGAATCCGAGTCTAAAGTTGCTGTAGGCAGAAAACTAAATATTACAGGGACGGATAATAACGGAACGGCTTACTTTAGGTTGGATAATGGCGAAAAAGGGAAAATTTTATATACGCGTGACGAAGAAACCAATCAGATTTTCATTGACGGAGAATCAGAAAACGCATATTTTGATATGGTACCTTATGCGGGATAGCGCATTTATATCAAAATGTGCACAGCCATACAAAAGGAAATTGCCGTTTTGCGGCTGGCGCAGCGGCACGGCAGAATGTTCCTATGCAGTAAAAAATGTGTTTACTTGAAAACTGCTGTCGGTTCAGCCGCTTAAATAGCAATGCAGGCAGAGTATTGATAGGAAAATAATTGGGAGGAGTAAAATGTTTATAGGAAATCATTTATCATGTGCGAAGGGCTATGAAATTATGGGGAAGGAAGCACTGGCGTTAGGCGACAATACATTTGCCTTTTTCACACGCAATCCTAGAGGGAGTGCGGTAAAGGAACTTGATCCCGCGGATACCCAGAAACTTTGCAATTTAATGGACGAGCATCATTTTGGAAAATTGGTTGCACATGCACCTTACACAATGAATGTATGTGCGGAAAAAGACCATATCCGCAAATTTTCGTGGAATGTGCTGGCGGAGGATTTGGCACGTATGGAATATATTCCGAATAATTATTATAATTTTCATCCTGGTTCTCATGTTGGGCAGGGGGCGGAAACGGCAATTCCAATTATTGCACAAGCCATTAACAATGCACTAAAACCAGAATATCATACAACTGTTCTGTTGGAAACCATGGCAGGAAAAGGCTCTGAGGTTGGCAGAACCTTTGAGGAGTTACGTGCAATATTGGATTTAGTTGATTTGCCAGATAAAGTCGGTGTATGCTTCGACACCTGCCATGTCTGGGACGCCGGTTATGATATTGTTGGAGATCTTGACGGCGTTTTTGCAGAATTTGACCGCGTTATCGGATTGGATCGCTTGAAAGCAGTTCATTTTAACGATAGTATGAATGGAATCGGTTCGCGTAAAGACAGGCATCAGAAAATCGGAGAGGGTGAGATAGGTCTGGAGGCTTTAAAAGCTGTTGCAACACATCCGATTTTGGCGGGGAAACCGTTTATATTAGAAACACCCAATGATGACGAAGGGTATAAAAAAGAAATTGCAATGATCCGAAGCTGGCAGCAGGCGTAAGCGCAGGATTGTAATATTAAGGTAACAGATATTGCACACAAAATGCTAAAGTAAAAAAGCGAAAGCTTTTAGCATTTTGGCGCAGGTGTGAAAGTAACGAAATGTTACATATTAAGTAACAGTTCAGGTAGGTCTGCGTATTTACTGCGCTGACCGTAATAAAATATAGTGGTTGGAGGTATCCAGCCCATCGCGAAGCGATTTCCAATGGCTGGATACGTAACAGTTCAATGGGTTATCTGAACTGTTACCATATTAAGATTGAGATTTTTTGGAAAGGTTGCCAAATATGCATTCTCGTAGTAAAATAAAAGAATAGAACCATATTTGAAGAAAAAATTAAAATACTTATAGGAAGCGAATGATATTGAAAATAAAAATTCAATTAAGGGAAGTAAAAGCAGATGGGGTTAGACGAAAAAATTAAGCGGATTAATGAACTATACCACAAATCCCAAGCAGAGGGATTAACGCAGGAGGAAAAGTCTGAGCAAGCGGCGCTAAGAGCAGAGTATGTGGCGAATATCAAGGCGAATTTGCGTGGTCAGCTTGAAAATATTTCAATTGTAGAACCGGATGGAACGATCAATAAGGTGGGGAAGAAAACGTCACATTAGGGTATGGAATGATGGAAACGAAAGCAGAAATTAGAAAAAAGATGCTTGCAGTGCGAAATGGGCTGGCAGAAAATGAAATTGTGTCAAAAAGCGAAGCGATTGTGCATAAGGTATTAAAAACACCAGAATATGAAGAAGCGTCTAATATTTTATTATATGCGGATTATAACCATGAGGTAATGACACATGGGATTTTTGAGGATGCACTTATGCATCGGAAAAAAATATATTATCCCAAAACCGATCCCTTGACCAATCAGATGGAATTTTATCAAGTAATATCCGTCAGACAGTTGGAACATGGCTATAAAGGGATTTTAGAGCCAAAAGAGGAACAGCCGCAGCGCAGGTATAAGCTGAATAAAAATGAGGATACATTGATTATTGTGCCGGGGGTGGCGTTTGATATTTTGGGATACAGGTTAGGCTGCGGCAAGGGTTTTTATGATCGCTTTCTTTCGGGAAAACGGCAGATTTCTACAATGGCGCTGGCTTTTTCCTGTCAAATTTTAGACGAACTGCCTTATGAGGCGCATGATATTAAAATGGATAAAATTGTGACAGAAGAAATTATTTATTCTTTTTTGCGAATATAGTATGCGGATAAATTTTGCGCATAAGTTTGTGTGGTTACAAACTTACAGGTGCTAATCAAATGGAGGGTATTTATGACGATAAAAGAACAGGCAGCGGCGATGAAGCTGGATAGTCCATTAATGGCGGTAACATCTGCCCAATCGCGCAATCAAGCGTTGACAAATATTGTTAAGCAGTTAAATGAAAATCAGGCGCAGATATTTGCTGCAAATGAACAGGATTTGGCGGAAGCACAAGCAAACCATATCCCTGAAGCAGTAATGAAACGGTTGAAATTTACCCAGCAGAAATTACAGGCTGTAATAGAAGGAATTGAAAAGCTGATAGAGCTTCCAGATAAGGTTTTTGAAAAGCAGTTTGTACGCGAATTGGATGAGGGACTTACCTTGGTCAAAGAAACCTGCCCAATTGGTGTGATTGGTGTGATTTTTGAGGCAAGACCAGATGCAATGGTGCAGATTGCGTCTTTGTGTATCAAAAGTGGAAATTGTGCTATATTAAAGGGCGGCAGTGAAACAAAGCATACCAATAAGGTACTGTTTTCGCTGATTTATCAGGCAGCAATAGAGAGTGGACTGCCTAAAAACTGTTTGTTTCAGGCACAACTGCGCGATGAAATATCTGAGCTGCTTGCCTGTCATGCATCGGTGGATTTGTTGATTCCAAGAGGTTCTAACGCCTTTGTACAATATATTATGGACAATACGAAAATTCCTGTTATGGGTCATGCAGATGGGCTTTGCCATATATATGTGGATAAGGAATTTGACTTGGAAAAGGCGATTCCAATTATTATTGATGCAAAAACACAATACACAGCAGCATGTAATGCGGTAGAAACGCTTTTGGTACATAAGGATGCAGCGGATAAGCTTATGCCAAAATTAATGGAAGCATTTCAAGAGCATCGAATATCACTGTGTGCCAGCAGGGATTTAGCAGAACAGTATCATTGTAGCGTAGCTAAGGATGAGGATTTTGCAACGGAATATCTGGATTTGATGCTTTCTGCCAAAACGGTGGAAACTGTGGAGGAGGCAGTCTATCATATTAACCAATACGGTTCGCATCATACTGACTGTATTATAACAGAAAATAAGGAAACAGCAGAGTATTTTATGAGAATGGTGGATTCTGCCGGCGTTTACCAAAATTGTTCCACACGTTTTGCAGATGGATTCCGGTATGGTTTTGGTGCAGAAGTTGGTATTAGTACAGGCAAAATCCACGCAAGAGGCCCCGTCGGGCTGGAAGGGCTATTGACCTACAAATATAAACTATATGGAAATGGACAGATTGTCGATGACTACGCGACAGGGAAAAAGACGTTTCATTTTCGGGATTTGTAAGAATATATACTGCTTATCAGTTAAAATTTCCGAGTAACTTGACTACATAACGCCAGATATATACGTTTAACCAGTGCAGTATGATAAATTTTGGCGTTATGTAGTATAAGAAGAGAATAGGTGCAGATATAAAAAATATAAGGAATTGTAGGAAAATAAGTGTAACAGTTCAGGTAGGTCTGCGCATTTACTGCGCTGACCGTAATAAAATGTAG
>CBCOYO010000065.1:9707-18452 GCA_965114465.1 uncultured Lachnospiraceae bacterium | reverse complement strand
AATAAGTCTTTAGCCTGTTTTGCTTGGCTATAAACTTATTATACGAGGAGAATAATATGGATGAGAAAATAATTCGGTTAAAGAGGGAACTTCAGTGTGAGGGTAAAATTACAAAGTATTATAAGGATACCGTTCAGCTTCCTAATGGAGAAACCGCAGAATGGGATTTTGTAGGGCATAATGGTGCAGCAGCAGCGGTTGGGGTATTGGAGGATGGCAGGCTATTAATGGTTTCACAGTATAGAAATGCGCTGGACAGGTTTACACTGGAGATTCCGGCAGGCGGCTTGCAGACACCTGATGAGCCAACACAGGAAGCAGCAGCAAGAGAGTTGGAGGAGGAAACAGGCTATCGGTGTAGAAAAATAGAAAAGTTGATTACAATACGAACAACAGTTGCATTTTGTAATGAAAAAATAGATATTTATTTGGCAACTGATTTGGAGAAAACAAAGCAGCATCTTGACGAAGATGAATATATCAATGTGAAAACGTATACATTGACAGAGTTGGAGGAAATGATCTATAGTGGTACAATTGAGGATTCAAAAACAATTGCAGCAATTTTGGCATATAAGAATAAATTTATAAAATAATTCATAGCTTTAAACAAGTACATTGTTTAAGGGGACAAAATGTTTTATGAATCGGTTAAATACAGGAGAACCAACGAAATATGCAAATGCAGCATTTGATGAAAAAAATAATTATGCAGATTATAAATCCTATGACAACGGACAGGTAGGGCAAGAATATACAACAGAAAGTTTAGAAGGAAGGACAGGACAGGTTTATAACGAAAACATATCGTTAGGAACAGCTTCAACGGGAGAACCATCTATAGAAACAGTCTATAAAAGGATGCATTATGGGAACACGATGCCAGATGGCAGAATGCTTGTCTTTATGACAGGGTTCTGCCTTGGTATGGTGTTTTTCTATTTTAGCAAAGGAAGTGGGATTGACAGCAATCCTTTAACTCCGCTCTTGGCACCAAGCCAGATTTCACAGCTAAAAAATTTTGAGGCATTTAAAGGAGGATTATTGGAATATGTAACGATTACGCGCTTAGGTCAGCTTATATTTTTATTTTTGTGTGCGACAAGCGCAATTGGAGGAATATTGGCATATAGTATTCTAGGCGGATTAGGGTTTGAATTTGGATTATTGATGTTTTCTTCCGTTTATCAAAATGGCATTTTAGGTATTTTATTGGCAATTATGATGTTTTTCCCACATGGAATATTTTATATTATCGTATTTTTAAAAATTTTTTATAAATTTTGGGGGATTGACAAAAAATATTACCATAACAACAATGCCATAAATTCAAGCAGTTGGCATAATAAGGTTACAGAACTACGAAAAATTTTGGTTATTTTGACGGTGTTTTGTTTTGGAATTTTGTCCGAAACTTATATTAACCCGGAAATTTTAAGAAAATTAGCCCTATTATTCTGAAATATACTGTGTTTTTGAAATTTAACATAAAATTAATACAATTTTCAGAAGGAATTTTAAGCAAAGACAGAAAATTTTTCAAAAAATTCCAAAATTTTCTGAAAAAGTATTTGATTTTATGTCAAATCACATATATAATAGAAGTAGGCATAAGGGTAAATACTTTTTATGAGGAGGTTTTTGTAATTTATGGAAAGGGAAATTAATAATTTTATTTCTTATTTACATAATATAAAGAAAACTTCGAATAATACTGAATTATCGTATAAAAGGGATTTGGGTAAGCTGTGCCAGTATTTAGTAGAAAATGGAATATCTGACGTAAATGGAATTACTACAGAGGTTCTGAGTTCCTATATTGTGTATTTAGGAGAAAACCATTTTGCCGCTGCTACCATTTCAAGAAATGTTGCTTCTATCAAAGCATTCTTTCATTATTTATACAAAGAGGGCATTGTGGAAAAAGATGTTTCTGATGGTTTGAAAGCGCCCAAGATCGAAAAGAAGATGCCAGAAATTTTAACAACAGAAGAAGTAATCTGGCTGCTTGAACAGCCAAAGGGCGATACGCCCAAAGAAATCCGCGACAAAGCAATGTTAGAGCTTTTGTATGCGACCGGAATCCGCGTGACGGAACTAATTACCCTAAAAGTTTCCGATGTAAATATGCAGATGGGATTTATTATCTGTAGAGATGGCAGCAAAGAGAGAGTGATTCCGTTTGGTGCTGCCGCAAAAAGAGCAATGATTCAATATTTGGAAAAAGCACGAAATGTAATGCTGCTTGACTTGCATTCTGATATCTTGTTTGTGAATTGTTCCGGACAGCCGATGAGCAGACAGGGTTTTTGGAAGTTGATTAAGTATTATGCAAAGAAAGCAGGAATTGTAACGGATATTACACCGCATACTCTACGGCATTCGTTTGCGGCGCATTTAGTTGAAAATGGTGCTGACTTGCGAAGTGTTCAGGAGATGCTGGGACATTCTGATATTTCCACAACTCAAGTTTATGCGGCGATGACGCATAATAGAATTCGGGAAGTTTATGCGAAGGCACACCCGAGAGGATAGTTATATTATAATTGCTAACAAAGATGGGGTTGTCGCATTAAGGAAGATTTATACAGGATATTATAACAATGTGTTACGTTTAACATTATATCTTGTATAATCAAAACTTATTGCGACAGCCTCATTTCCGTGATAATTCTCTGTCCAAAGTAGTTTAAAATAAATATTCTTCCTTATTTTAGCGCAACCACTCTACCCAAATTTGAAATCTTACATTCCTTAAAATCCCCCAACATTTTGGATAGTTTGGCATATCCGTAATTGGAACTTTTGAAATCAGGATATTTCCGCATTAATTTCTGTGCAAGTTCTCCGACAGTAATGGAATTTCTATCACATTTTTTCAGAATCCCAATAACTTCCTGGCGGATATCGTCGAGCGTTACATCCGCAGTTCGCAAATGTGCAGTTACGGTGTTTTCTGTGTATTCTAGCGAAATGGTATTTTTAAATTCTGCTGCTTCCAGAAATTTAGAAAATTTTGTGTATTCGTAGTTTCGGACATCAAACGAGGGATACATTTTAGACAGGCGGCTTCCTAGTTCGCCAATATCCATTGAAGTGCCGTCAGTTCCGTTTTCTGTAATAATTTTAATCAATGCTTTTCCAATTTCTGTTAATGGTGTTAAAGCGTCGGTTTCTGCGGCAGCGGATTCATCTGCGGCGGCGGTTACATCTACATTGGAAACCAAATCAAGCAGTACAAATTTCTCACAGGCAGAACGAAAAGGCTCCGGTGTTTTGCGTTCCCCCATACCGATTACATACATTCCACTTTCCCGCAGGCGCATAGCAAGGCGCGTAAAATCGCTGTCGCTAGAAGCAAGGCAGAAGCCGTTGACATGACCAGAATATAAAATATCCATTGCATCGATAATCATTGCAGAATCTGTAGCATTTTTGCCGCTGGTGTAGCTGTACTGCTGTACAGGATTAATGGAATTTGCAAGTAGAACATCTTTCCATTTTGTTGCATTAGAACGCGTCCAGTCTCCGTAAATTCGTTTGTAAGTTACTGTGCCATATTTTGCTAGTTCATCAAGAATAATCTTGATATAATTGGCGCTGATATTATCGCTGTCAATCAGCAGAGCAAATTTTTTTTCTTCCATAAATTGCAGTATCCTCCCTTGCTGGGAACCGTCCAAAATTAATACAGTGTTCCCCTGTTATTCATTCGGCAATATAAGGAACTGTATAGGAATAACGTATTACTATTCGCAGTCGAACTGATATGCGAATAGTAACAATTACTTTACAAGTTTGCAATGTTATTTTTACAGTTACTTTAAATGCCGGTGTAATATCTATAGTCTAACACATAATTGTACTTTACAAAAGAAGTATTCGTATAATTTTTCCATACACATGAAAGAACTGTTAAAGAAATAATCTTTACACCTGACTTGTCTTAATCCATTTATGTCGTGTTATCGTCAATTGGTATACGCCAGTATGCCTTATTCTTCTGCCTTGCATAGAAAGATTTATCCTGCATCATCTGCAAAGTTAATCTTAACAGTTCCTAACAAAAGTATCGGAAACCTAAAATATATAGTTGAAAAAACCCTTAAATTCGATATAATAAATATATTGGGAATTATAAAGTATATAAATTAAAAATACGGAGGGACTTACGAATGGGAATGGTGAAGCGTATTTATGTTGAAAAAAAGGCTTCTTTTGCAGTAAAGGCGAGAGAACTGGAAGAAGAATTAAAAGGGTATCTGGGAATTGATGGGCTAGAGCAGGTGAGAATTTTTATCCGTTATGATGTGGAGAATCTGTCGGATGCTGTGTTTGAGAAAGCTTGCAAAGGTATTTTTGCGGAGCCGCCAGTGGATGATCTGTATTATGAAAAGATTGAAATGCCCCAAAACAGTCGTTGTTTTTCTGTAGAGTTTCTGCCAGGGCAGTTTGATCAGCGGGCAGATTCTGCAGTGCAGTGTGTGCAGTTTCTAAAAGAAGATGAGAAGCCGATAATAAAAACGGCGGTTACGTATCTTTTAGTAGGAGCAATTTCTGATGAAGCATTCCAAAAAATAAAGGCATATTGTATTAATCCGGTAGATTCTAGAGAAACGGACATGATAAAACCTGAAACGCTAGTAACCGTGTTTGATGAACCGGCGGACGTGGCAAATTTTGACGGCTTTACCCAAATGACACAGGACAAGCTGAAAACACTGTATAATTCGTTAGGGCTTGCCATGACCTTTAAAGATTTCCTCCATATTCAGAATTATTATAAAAATGAGGAGTACCGTGACCCAACAGTAACGGAAATCCGTGTGTTAGATACCTATTGGTCGGATCATTGTCGTCATACGACTTTTTCAACGGAATTAAAAGATGTAACATTTGCGGAAGGGTATTATACGAAACCAATCAAAGCTTCCTATGAAAAATATCTTGCCGCACGAGAAGAACTCTTTGCAGGCAGGAAAGATAAATACGTTTGCTTAATGGACTTGGCGCTTATGGCAATGCGGAAACTGAAAAAAGACGGAAAACTACAAGATATGGAAGAATCGGACGAGATAAACGCTTGTTCTATTGTGGTTCCTGTTACAATTGAAAAAGAGGATGGAAGCGGAAGCATTACAGAGGAATGGCTTGTCAGCTTTAAAAATGAAACACACAATCATCCAACAGAAATTGAACCGTTTGGTGGTGCAGCAACTTGTCTTGGCGGTGCAATTCGCGATCCACTTTCAGGACGTTCCTATGTATATCAGGCTATGCGTGTAACTGGTGCGGCAGACCCAACAGTACCTGTAGAGGATACATTAAAGGGTAAGCTTTCCCAGAAAAAACTGGTGCGCGGTGCTGCGAGCGGATATTCCTCTTACGGCAACCAGATTGGGCTTGCAACAGGATTTGTAAAGGAAGTTTATCATCCAAATTATGTGGCAAAGCGTATGGAAATCGGAGCGGTTATGGGTGCTGCGCCACGTGCAAACGTTATTCGGGAAAATTCTGATGAGGGTGACATTATTATTTTGCTCGGTGGACGGACAGGGCGTGATGGCTGCGGTGGTGCAACAGGTTCTTCCAAGGTGCATACAGAGAGCTCGATTGAAACCTGCGGTGCGGAGGTACAAAAGGGAAATGCGCCGACGGAGAGGAAAATTCAAAGGCTGTTTCGCCGCAAAGAGGTCAGCCGCTTGATTAAAAAGTGCAATGACTTTGGTGCAGGCGGTGTTTCGGTTGCAATAGGTGAACTTGCGGCTGGTTTAGTGATAGATATGGATAAGGTTCCAAAGAAATATGCAGGATTGGATGGTACGGAGCTTGCAATTTCGGAATCACAAGAGCGTATGGCGGTTGTGGTTGATCCTAAGGATGTGGCGCAGTTTTTGGCATATGCTGCGGAGGAAAACTTGGAGGCAGTTGAAGTTGCAGTAGTCACCAAAGAACCAAGGCTTGTAATGCTTTGGAGAGGAAAAGAGATTGTTAATATTTCAAGGGCATTTTTGGATACAAACGGTGCGCATCAGGAAACGGGCGTATATGTGGAAACACCTATAAAAGAGGAGAATTATCTGCATAAAACTGCGTTGGAAACCGTGCAGCAGGCAGTCGATCAGGGCGGATTCAAAGCGGCAATGCTTGCAACGTTAAACGACTTAAATGTATGTTCGCAAAAAGGGCTTGTGGAAATGTTTGACGGCTCCATTGGTGCGGGTAGCGTATTTATGCCTTACGGCGGCAAATATCAGTTAACAGAAACGCAGTCAATGGTTGCGAAGCTTCCGGTATTAAACGGCAAATCGAATACGGTTACAATGATGTCATATGGTTTTGACCCATATCTTTCAAGCTGGAGTCCGTATCATGGTGCAGTCTATGCAATTACGGAGTCAATGGCAAAAATTGTAGCAGCAGGCGGCGATTTTACGAAAATCCGTTTTACGTTCCAAGAGTATTTCCGCCGCATGACAGAGGAGCCTTCACGGTGGAGCCAGCCATTTGCAGCACTTTTGGGCGCATATGACGCGCAGATTGGGTATGGACTGCCTTCTATTGGTGGTAAAGATTCTATGTCAGGCACGTTTAATGATATTGACGTACCGCCGACTCTTGTTTCCTTTGCGGTGGATGTGGCACAGCAGAAGGATATTATTACGCCGGAGTTAAAGCAGGCAGGCGATAAATTAGTAGTGTTTGAAATGCCGAAAAACCAGTATGATCTTCCAGATTATCAAGCAGTTATGGAGTTGTATGGGGCAGTTGCTAAGATGATTGCAGACGGTGTAATCATTGCAGCTTATGCATTGGATGCGAAGGGTATTGCTGCCGCAGCAGCAAAAATGGCGTTTGGTAATCAGATGGGTGTACAGTTTGACAGCGGGCTTGCAATACAGGAATTGTTTGCAAACGCTATGGGAAGTATGATTGCTGAAGTTCCAGAAAATCAATTGGAGGCATTGGTTCAATGCGGTGTGGCGTATAAAACAGTTGGCACTGTGCTTGCGGAAAAGGAGGGCTTTGTATACAAAGATGTTACCCTTCCAATGGACGAGGCGATTCAAGCATGGACTTCTAAGTTAGAAAAGGTATTTCCAACACGTTCCGGCAGCAAGGGAAACAAGGCGTTAGAAACAAAACTATATAATACAGATACAGTTTATATCTGCAAGCATAAAACAGCAGAACCGACTGTATTTATTCCAGTATTTCCTGGAACAAACTGCGAGTATGATTCTGCGGCAGCGTTTGAGCGTGCAGGTGCCAAAGCAGTGACAAAGGTGTTTCGCAATTTGTCGGCTTCTGATATTCGAGAATCTGTTGCAGAGTTTGAAAAGGCAATTGCACAGGCACAGATTATTATGTTCCCTGGTGGATTTTCAGCAGGTGATGAACCAGACGGAAGCGCGAAATTTTTTGCGACAGCGTTTCAAAATGAAAGAATTAAAGAAGCAGTTAACCGGCTGCTTAATGAGCGTGACGGGCTTGCACTTGGTGTCTGCAACGGTTTTCAAGCGATGATTAAACTGGGACTTGTTCCATATGGTGAAATTGTGGGGCAGAATGACAATTCGCCAACGCTGACTTACAATACCATTAACCGCCATATTTCAAAAATGGTATACACAAAAGTTGTTACCAATAAATCGCCTTGGCTACGGCTGACAGAGCTGGGCAAAACGTATGTTACACCAGCTTCCCACGGTGAAGGGCGTTTCGTTGCTGCTAAGGAATGGATTGACAAGCTTTTTGCGAATGGGCAGGTAGCGACGCAGTATGCAGATGTAAATGGGAACGTTACAATGGATGAGGAATGGAATGTAAACGGTTCTTATGCTGCGATTGAGGGAATTACTTCGCCAGATGGCAGATGCCTTGGTAAAATGGCGCATATTGAACGGCGTGGCGATGCAGTAGCTATGAATATTTATGGCGAACAGGATCTTAAAATTTTTGAAGCAGGTGTACAATATTTCTTATAAAAAACTTGCACAAATGTGGGTATTACGGTATAATAGCGACAAATGTAATTTTGCGGAGGGCTATCAGTATGGACGACTTGGATAAAGCATTAGAAAAATTATTGGCAAAAAGCAGGCCGCCATTATGTGGAATGTGCGGCGGCAAGCTGGTTCAGGCAGGCAGCGGGATTTATAAATGCGAGCGATGCGGGAATGAGGCACTGGACGATTACGGCAAGGTTCGGAAATATTTGGATGAACATGGGCCTTCGTCTGCAATTGCTATTGCACAAGCAACTGGAGTGGACAGGAACTTAATTTCACGCTTTTTAAGAGGCGGGAAATTGGAAATTCCAGATGGAAGCAAATATTATTTAAGATGTGAGAAATGTGGCTGTGCCATAAAATCAGGCAGATATTGTGAAGACTGTGCAAAGGAATTATCCGGCAATATCCGCAAGGTGTCCTATGTGGATATTGGGGATAGACCTAAGATGAATGAGAAAGGAAAAATGCGTTATACGCGGGACAAATAAAAATGAAAAGTTTGAATGCTGCTTAACAGTAAAATTTCCAAGTAACCTAACTACATAACGCCAGCCATATATGTCTAACCAGTGTAGTGCAATAAATTTTGGCGTTATGTAGTATAATATACTCACGAGCGTTCAAATTTACCACATATTCACAATGTTTCAAAGCCGTGAGTCGGGTGATTTGGCAATTTTTAGTGACCATGAGTATATATAGCGCATGGAAAATGGTTGTAACAGTTCAG
>CBCOYO010000065.1:0-9697 GCA_965114465.1 uncultured Lachnospiraceae bacterium | reverse complement strand
AGCGATTTCCAATGGCTGGATACGTAACAGTTCAATGGGTTATCTGAACTGTTATAAATGGTTCGATATTTTGTTTATACGATAATGCGATCGTAAACCATATAAAATAATGTTCCGACGACACCAGATCCTAATATAATCTGGATTGCACCAAGTTTCCATTTGCGCAGCAGAAACAAGCAGCCAAGAAATAAGCCGATTTCAATAAACTTTAGATTCCCAATATGGAAATCCACCTGCTCGTTTTGGAAAATAGCAAGCGTAAGAATGGATAATCCGGCACAGGATATCAGTGAAACAACAGCAGGGCGAAGGCAGCCTAGAACTGTCTGTACTCCTGAGAAATCGCGATACTTATAATAATAATATGCCAGAATCAAGCATATGGTAAAGGGCATTAAAATACATCCGAAAGTGCAGATAATTGCGCCCGGAATACCAGCAAGCCGCATTCCGACAAATGTTGCGGAGTTAATGGAAATTGGGCCGGGCGTCATTTCTGCAATGGTAATTAGATCAGCAAATTCTTCTATGGTCATAAGCTGCCATACATTGACAACTTGATTCTGTATCAGTGGAATTGCGGCATAGCCGCCGCCGACACTAAATAAGCCGACTTGCAGGAAACTAATAAATAAAATAAAAATAATAGACATAATCATGTTCTCCTTTTTGTAGTACTAGCTGCTTGTTTGGCTTATTGTTGTGATGCGTTATTTTTTTCAAGAAAAACGCAGATAATTCCTGTAGCAAGGCAGGCGATAATAATTATCATAGCGCTGATATCGAAGAAATATCCCATAACAAATGTAATAATCATTAATGTGATATAAAGTATGCGCTTAGTTGCCAATACATTTTTGGCAAGATTGATAACCACGTCAAAAATAACAGCGGCTACACCCGCACGCATTACAGTTAATGCTGTTGTAATAATCGGATTGCTGCGGAACTGATCATAAAATACGGCAATTAAGGATAAGAGCAGCATCGGTGGGAGAATCGTTCCAGCCACTGCAACCAGAGCACCGATAATGCCGTGAAGCCGGTATCCAAGAATAACGGAAGCATTTACCGGAATAGGGCCAGGTGAGGACTGCGCGATTGCAGTTACATCAAGCATTTCATCTTCTTCGAGCCAATGGTGTTCTTCTACTACTTTTTTCTTCATTAAAGAAACAATCACAAAGCCGCCGCCAAACGTACAGGCGCTTAGCGCAAACATACTATAAAATAACTGTTTTAACAAAGCGTAATCAATTGGGTGTTTTTGCTTTTGGCTTCGGTAGGATTTTTTATTTAATTCTTTATTCATAAAAGGCGGTTCCTCCGTGAATTATTTTTTTATTATTCATTCCATTTGTTTTTGATAAAAATAGTATAGTAAACATCAAATACTTTTGTCGTTTATGATAAATCGGGATTATAGAGATAGTTTTTCCGGTTTATAGCAAAAAATACAGTTATAAATTGGCAATATAGATATATTAAATAGATATATTTAATTTGAATTTTTTTAAAATGGTTCCGTTATAGTACAATCTGCATAGGATAAATTGATAAAATAAAAAAGGAAATATAAAAATGTTGGATCGTACACCAAAAGACTTGTTTATGGATATTTTGCGCAGTAAAAATCCAGACGCAGTAGCATGGATAAAAGGAAATGAGGAGAATCCGCAGATGAGCGGCGCTGTGCGCTTTTTTTCGACACCCTATGGAGGAATCTTGGTAGAAGCGCAGTTATTTGGACTTCCCAATATTAAGACACAGCACTCTTCTGATTTTTATGCAATGCATATTCACGAAAATGGTGATTGTTCTGTGCCATTTGACCGCACAGGTGAGCATTATTCTAAAGATGACAGTCCGCACCCGCAGCATTCCGGCGATATGCTGCCGTTAATGGGAAATCAGGGCTATGCATGGACGGTATTTTATGACAAACGTGTCACAATACCAGATATTGTAGGTAGAAGCGTGGTAATTCATGCAATGTCGGATGATTTTATGACACAGCCGTCAGGAAATTCCGGCGCAAAGATTGGATGTGGAGTAATTCGACAGTAAAATACAATAGTAGTAGAATATAATAGTAAATATAATAGTAATAGAAACGTAAGATTAGATTGCACCAAGATGCATAAGGATGTGATGGAGCTGCTGCATTAGCGGATGAAAATTCGTGGGGCGGCAGTTCTTTTTTGGTTAAATATTACAGTTTAGCAAGAATTGTATTGCAATTTGTATTGCAATTCACAATTCACACCCATGCCAATCTTTATCAGCTTATAGGTTACTGAGGTGTGAGTGTGAAAAGTAACCAATGCATTCCCATACAGATTTTATTAACTAATATATCTTGACACCGACAAGATTAGAGATTATAATATAGTCACTGTCAAGATTATAGGAGGGAGGTACAAATATTCTATGAAGAAATCATGTTATCATCATGGAAATTTAAAACAAGATTTGATTTTGGCAGGGCTAAAGCTGATAGAGCAGGATGGAATTGCGCATTTATCACTGCGTAAGGCAGCGGCAATGTGCGGTGTCAGCCATGCAGCTCCCAAAAGTCATTTTCAGAATAAAGAAGAATTTGAGGAAGCAATTCGTAAGTATATTACACAAGAATTTACAAGATATTTGCAAGAAGTAATTGACACCAATACAAATCAAAATGAAATTATTTGTGATATGGGACGGGCATTTGTTAGATTTTTTCATGATTATCCTCAAAGTTTTTCCCTAATTACCAATCAGAAAGATATTCAAATTCAACTATCTGAACATGAAATAAAAAAGAGTAACTATACACCATTTCAATTATTTGTGGAACAGGCAGAACCTGTTTTAAGGGCATGGCAAGTACCAGAAGAACAGTTGGTGCAGAAAATTTTATCTCTATGGGCAATGGTAACAGGGTTGGCAGGAATTTATACGATGCAGGGATTTACGTATTACGGTGATTGGATGGAGATGGTGAATAAAATTATTACAAAAACAGGATATTATACTGACGACCGTTAAGATTTTCCAATTTCTGCACCGCCCATCTTGCATAAGCGGGCAATCTGTGCTGTGCAGGAAGGAAAATCTCATCGCTCGTGAGTATAGAAGTTACAGTTCAGCCCCTATTAGAAAGCAATTAGAAAGGTAAAGCATGAAAGAATTTGACATAACTTTTAAAATTTGTTTGTGCTTAGGGAAGGAATGGCGAAAAGCGTGAAAGAATTTGACATAACTTTTAAAATTTGTATGTGCCTTGGAAAGGAATGGCGAAAAATATGAAGTTAATAATATATGACGGCACTTTGGAAGATGAATCGCAGATACGAGAATTTTTGGATTGTCAGGGAGAGGAAGTGGAATTGATAACGGATGATGGAACAATTAAAAATTGCATTGGGTGTTTCGGATGCTGGGTAAAAACGCCGGGACGCTGTGTATTACCAGATCCTTACAACCGCATGGGAGAAAAGCTGGCACATACAGACGAATTGATTATAATAAGCCGTTGTGTTTATGGTACATATGCGCCCTTTGTACGAAATGTTTTGGATCGGTGTCTGCCTTATATTCATCCCGATTTCACTACACGTGGAAAGGAAATTCACCATAAGCCGAGATATTCCAACCGCTTGCAAACCAGTGTTTACTTTTATGGGGATTGCAGCAAAGAAGAAAAGGAAACGGCAGTCAAAATAGTGAAAGCCAATTTACTAAATTTTAATGGTATCTTAAAGCATATTTCATTTTCAAAAGACAGGAAGGGGATCGGCAATGAAAGTCACATTAATTAGCGGTAGTCCTAAGAAAAAGGGAAGTGCATCTGAAACACTTCTTTCTATAATAAAGAGTTATTTAACACAGGAGGATATTGGGCAGAGAGCATCGCAGAAAGGAAAGCGAAGAAGCAGTTGTGCTCAAGATATAAAAAGGCAGACAGACAACCAGCAAATTGAGAGAACAGAGGATAAGAAAAGCGGGAGCGAGAAAACACGAAATCAGGAAGTACAGATTAACAAGCTGCAACTATGGCAGCCGCAAATAGACAAGCAGCAAATCAAGGAACTGCTGGAAAGTGACGCGATCGTTTTAGCATTTCCACTTTATATTGACTCGATACCTTCCCATTTGCTGCGCTGCTTAATGCAGATAGAAGCGTATATTCAAGATCAGCGGATACATAGTTCCTTGCTTTCTAAAGTGAATATATACGTAATTGTAAACAATGGATTTTTTCAAGGGAAACAGAATGTATTGGCAATAGAAGTTATGCAGCATTGGGCAAAGCGGTGTGGTTTTTGCTTTCGACAGGCAGTAGGAATTGGCGGAGGCGGGATGATTCATGTAATTCAATCTATTCCAGACGGGCATGGGCCGAAGAAAAATATTTCAATTGCCCTAAAAGAAATGGCAGAAAATATTTTACAGTCAAAATCCGGCGCTGTTCGCTTTTTGGAACCTAATTATCCGGCATGGGCATATAAATGGCAGGCAGAATTTATGTGGCGTGCAATGATAAAGAAAAATGGACTAAAGAAAAAGGAAATTCATAAACAGTGGTAATAGGGGCATACAATCAATTTTATGGAGGACAGCCATGTGGGAGAAGAAAAAAGAGGAAAAGGACAAAAATCCTCTGCATAAGGAGTTTGGATTTTTCAACAATATACAATATATTTTGCGGAGGATGATAAAAGAGGACAAGCATTTCTTTATTTTAATTCCGCTAGGAATGTTCTGTGCGGCAGCAATGCAGTATCTTTGGACATTTATTTCAAAGTTTGTGATTGACATGATTACTGGGGAGGGCAGTCCAGATAAATTAATGCTGTTGATGCTCTTTTTTACGGCGATTCAAATTGTTTCGACAATGGCGAATACGTATTTCTATACGAATGGGTGGCGTTTTATTTATGTGCGTTTTCGCATGATGAATCAGAAAAATGCAAAGGTGATGGCACTGGATTATGAGTATTTGGAAAATGCGGATGTAATGGATTGTTACCAAAAGGCAGGAAATGCCTGCAGTGATAATAGTAATGGTATTGAGGGAATGATGCGTGGTATTGTAAACTTCTTGCAGGTGCTTACAGTGGCTGCTGTTGGATTTTCTATTATTAGTACATTAAGCATATCCCTAGTATTAATAATCGTTGCAATTGCAGTTTTAGAATTTTTTATTAGCAACCATACCAATAAGATAACGAAGGAAAAGGTTTGGGATCTGCTTGCGACTTGGTGGCGCAAGGATTATTATATGCAGAGTACGACAACCGATTTTGGAGCGGCAAAAGATATTCGTATGTTTGGGCTTTCAGACTGGTTAATTAAGAAATACCGTGAAATCCGCATGGTACGGGTTCGTGCGCAAAAGACGTCAAATCAATATTGGTTTATTGCAATGAATTTTATGCAGTTGTTGGAATTGCTTTCACATATAGCAGTATATGGCTGGCTGATTGCTTCTATGTTAAAGGGCAGGCTTACAATTGGAAATTTCAGCTTGTATCTTGCGTCTTCGGCTACATTTTTTGACCATATCAACAATATGCTAAACGAATTAAGTGGATTGTTTGCCAAAAGCAGACAGGTTGACGATTTCCGTAGTTTCCTTTCGTTTGATGGCGGCGATAAGAATATCAGCGGCAGACCCGTTCCCAAGCTGGAAAAATATGAATTTACATTTCAAAATGTTTCCTTTCGCTACCCGAAAGCGGAACAATATGCATTGAAAAATCTAAATATAACGGTAAAAGCAGGGGAGCGGCTTGCCGTAGTAGGGTTAAACGGCGCAGGAAAATCGACATTTATTAAATTGCTGCTACGGTTATATGAGCCGACTGAGGGAGAAATTTTTTTAAATGGAGTAAATATTCAGGAGTACAACAAAAAAAGCTATTATTCTATATTTTCTCCGGTATTCCAAAATGTAGAGTTATTTGCTTTTCCACTTGCTCAAAATGTTTCTATGGCAGCGCCGCACGAAACGGATAAAGAGCGCGCAAGGGAAAAATTAATTGCTGCTGGTTTGGAAGAAAAGTTAAATCATCTGCCAAAAGGTGTTGATACAGAATTGTTAAAGGTTATTGATGATAATGGTGTGGATTTGTCTGGCGGAGAGAAACAAAAGCTTGCCTTGGCAAGAGCATTATATAAAGATGCGCCTGTCATCGTGCTAGATGAACCGACCGCGGCATTGGACGCTTTGGCAGAAAGCCGTCTTTATCAGGATTTTGACCAATTGATTGGTGGGAGAACAGCAATTTATATTAGTCATCGTTTAAGTTCTACGCAGTTTTGCCAGCACGTTGCTATGTTTCGGGGCGGTGAGCTGGTAGAATATGGAACACATAAGGAGCTATTGGAGCAGCAGGGGGATTATGCCGAAATGTTTCATATTCAAGCGCAGTATTATGTCGAAAATCCAGAAAGTGAGGTGGCAACAGATGGATTTTAAAACTTTGCGCAAAACGCTGGGCTTTATGCTGCGGACGGCATGGGAACAAAGACCAGCATTGTTTTTTACATATTTTATGACTTTCTGTGCAGATATTTTGGGAAAAATACGTACTGTGCTGCTGCCGAAGTTTATCATTGATGAATTAATCCTTTTATTAGAGGAAGCTTTTGTGCAGACACATTTGCGAAATGTGGTGCTTTTTGCTGCTCTAACGGTGGGGAGTCAGTTTGTGGAAATTTATATCCGCAATACAGCCAATTTGCTAAAAGAGATACATCATGAATGGCTGGAACAATACTTTCAACTAAAACTTGCTTCTCATGCAATGCAGATGGACTTTGAGCATACAGAAGACCCTGACGCACTTGACCAGCTTAATCGGGCGAAAGAAGGGATAAGCTGGTACAGTGGAGGTGTTGTCGGCGTTTTAAATGAATTTTATCAGATTGTGATGAACGGTACGATATTTTGCGGTGTTGTGGCGGTGATTTTATGGAATTGTCCGCTGCTTGTGCCATTGCAGTTTTTGTCGTTAGTGTTAATTACGATTTTTAATGCGAAAAATAACAAGATAGAAGTCGAAAGTTTTCAAAAATTGGCGAAAAGCAACCGAATCTTTGGATATGTATTTTATCAACTTGCAGATATCGCATACGGAAAAGATATCCGGCTGTATAACAGCGCTGAGATGATGGGAAAAAAAGCAGATCACTATACAAAAGAACAAATACAGATTTGGGCGGATACAAGCAGGCGGACGCGCAAAAATGCATGGATAATGGATAGCATAAATTCTTTGCGGGATGGATTTAGTTATTTTTATATAGGATATCTTGCGTTGAAAAAGCGGATTAGCGTAGGCGATTTTTCTATGTGTGTTGCGGCGGCATCTACACTTTATTGGAGTATTGCAGGGATTGTTACAGGAGTACAGCAGATTACGAAGAAATGCAGCTATGCATATCAATTTCTACGATTTTTGGAATATCCGGCGGCAATGCCCAAAGGAACGCTTCCTATAATAATGGGTAATAAAAATAATGGGAGTGATATAGATAACCATGTAATTGAATTTCGGAATGTAAGTTTTCGTTATCCACGTTCGGAGAAATTTGTCTTAAAAAATATCAATTTGACGATTTCGCAGGGAGAGCATCTTGCAGTGGTCGGGTTAAACGGCGCAGGAAAAACGACATTGATAAAATTGCTGTGCAGGCTTTATGATGTTACGGAGGGTGCAATTTTAATAGATGGCATTAATATTAAGGATTATGCGACGGACGAATACCGCCGTCTGTTTGCGGTTGTATTTCAGGATTTTAAGCTGTTTGCTTTTACATTAAAGGAAAATGTGCATCTTGCGGAGGAAATTGACGATAGCAGAATTGCGCAGGTACTTAAACAGTCGGGGCTGTATGAGGAGGCACAGAAGCTGGATAATGGACTGGATACAATGATCTTTAAGAGTTTTGATGAACATGGTACAGAACTTTCTGGTGGACAGCAGCAGAAAACAGCGATTAGCAGAGCGCTCTACCGCAACGCGCCGATTGTAATTTTAGATGAACCGACCGCAGCGCTTGATCCAGTGGCAGAGTATGAAATTTATCGACAGTTTCATTCCTTGGTAGGCGGCAAGACAGCAATTTATATTTCGCATAGGCTGTCAAGCTGTAAATTTTGTGATAAAATCGCGGTGTTCGCACAGGAATCCATTAAGGAATATGGTTCTCATGAGGAGCTTATCCATATACCCAATGGAATATACGCAGAAATGTTTGCAGCACAGGCACAGTATTATACCAAGGAAATAGATGCTGTCTAAATCTGTTTTTGCGCATCTTTTAATAATGCCAGCCGTTGGCAGAACATAGGATAATACTGCGATAGATGCAGATGGCAAAATACATCTTTTTCAACGTTTTTTATCTGATTTAGACCAATTGCTCTAACTGCCTGCAGCGCTGCTTCTTTCTGCGTGAGATGTTTATGGAAGCAGGTTTGGCAGTTGGCGCCGTCTAAGGATTGGTATGCGTGGAATGCTTGGTTAAAATCCATTAATGGATGCAGGCAGATGGGTTTATTGTTGGAGTTTTTGACGAAAACACCCCAGTTTCCCCAATGCCTGTCTGTATTTCCTACGAGATAATCGACAATATTCATCATATAATATTGGCGGCGGTCAAGACGCAGTACATAGTTTTTGGTATTGCGGTTATGGTTTTGGCAGTAGATTTCAAAGGCTTCCATGGATACAATCGAATATTCTTTCGAGGTGATATTGTTGCTGACACTGACTTTTTCGCCGTCAAAACAGCCCTCCTCGTAGAATACTTGTGAAACGTGGAAGCATCTACAGATCTGACTTGCTAAAAGTTCTCTGTCTACTGTGTCTGCTCCGCCATTTTTAAAGAGCTGGAAGCTGTTTCCTACACGTTTCCATGCCTTGGGGAAACATCCGTTTGTAGATAAATCCCGTGCAAGCGATTCATTTTGGACAGTGTATTGATTCCCTTTCAGTGCAATGTCCATAAAAGTGTTGTCAAGATGGTTTTCATATAGATTGATGTCGGAAAAAGTAACGTTTTCACCTTTTCGCCTTACCCAGAAAACATCTGTTATAGAAGCGCAGCGGTAAGAGAGGGCAATTTTGGCACGTTCTTTGTCTGTAACTGCCTGCAGCATACCGATACTATTTAGAATTTCCTTGGCATAAGTCCGATCAAGCGTAAGTACACGGGTGGCGCACCAGTAGTTAAAATTTGTAATATTGTTTACGTAAGTGTCGATATCGTCCGCTTCTTCAAAGTATAGATTGTAAGGCATAAATGATTTAAAGTAAATTTTGCAGCGGCCGCTTTCGTCGATTCTAGCAACTTTCCGATCGATATGCATAATTTCATATTGTTCTTTGGGCATTTTGTTTTCTATTCCTTTCAATTCCGGATTCTTTAAGGCTTTTTAATGAAAAATTAAAAAAGTGAAAAAAGACCATAACAGCTATCGTTTGTCCGAAACTGTTATGGTCTGTGAAATAGCGAGAGGGGGATTTGAACCCTCGACACTACGGGTATGAACCGTATGCTCTAGCCAACTGAGCTATCTCGCCGTGAAAGTGTAGTTTATAATTTGTCGAATTGTCGAAATTCTTTGTAAAATTCCGATTTGATAAAAAATGGGGCCTACAGGGCTCGAACCTGTGACCCTCTGCTTGTAAGGCAGATG
>CBCOYO010000064.1:0-18736 GCA_965114465.1 uncultured Lachnospiraceae bacterium | reverse complement strand
CGATTTCCAATGGCTGGATACGTAACAGTTCAATGGGTTATCTGAACTGTTACTATTTAATCCCACCAAAAAAACCATGTTTTCATATGTGACAGCATTGCCGCAAGATTCCCAACCGTTTCAACGCCTTGATCCACAATATCCGTACAAAATACATATTGCTCCTTTGCAAGTTCCAGTGCCTTATCTGGCTCTACGGGCTCTGGAACTACAAATTCCAGTATATCGCTTGTCATAGTCGCCGGTACTGCCTGATACATTTCATACCAATATTTTGATACTGCCATTAAATCTAAGGTGTCCGGACACTCATTCCAACCGCCAAACGGCAGATAAGCAAATACCTCCCACGGATTCTTTACAGGTATTTCTGCCAAAAGCAAAGGTACTGTTTTCCCTCTGTCGCCAATTGCCATAAAACCGCCGCCTTCGGCGTCTTCTGGAATCTCGTCCGCCAACTCCGTTTCACTTAGGAAATACGCGTCCCATTCTTCTTCATCTCGTTCACTATCTTCGTCTTCCTCATCATATAAATAATTTTTTCTATAATTCTCCAATACTTCTTTGCCGGACTCTAACATGGTATTCAACATTTTTTTGCGGTATTGCGCAACGTGCTCCGCATCAAAAGCAAGCTGCTCCTCCCCTTCCTCTTCTGAATCCGCATTCATCACCAAGCATCCCCACAGGCGATCATCTACCACTACCATCATAGGGACAAAACCCTCTTTCTTTCCCCGCTCCTGTGCTTTATGGTAAGCTTCTAAAACCGTTTTATCTGAATCCATTGCAGGGAAATACTGGCAGGGACAATCCAAATACTTTATTATCGCCTCTGCAAGTTCTTTTTCATTTATATTACTATCTATCATATTTCATACCCCTTGCGTGCCTGCACGCATATCAATCGTTCATTGCAAGTGCCAATTTCTATTTATATTTTCCTTGTTGACTCCTGCTCAACTAATTCTGCATCATATTTAATATGTTGATGTTGTTTTTTCCCCGAAATTATATCAAACAACAATTTAGTTGTATCTTTCGCCATATCCTCTATGGGCTGGCGCATTGTTGTAAGACTGGGACACATATAATTCACCATATCAATTCCGTCATAACCTGCCAAAGAAATGTCGCCCGGTATTTTGTACCCTGCTTCATAGAGTGCCCTTGCTGCCCCAATCGCCAAAGCATCGGCTACCGCATAGAGCGCCGTAAATTCCTCTCCCCGTTCCAGTAATGCCTTTGTTGTCAAATATCCATTACTCATCGAAAAGTGACCAATTGCATTATCTGTCTGGCAGATTAAATTGGTATTCACTGCAATTCCATGTGCTTGCAGCGCATCAACATACCCTTCCAAACGTAGCCTGCCAATACTTTCCTCCTTAGCTTCTGCTACAACAATCGCAATTTTCTTATGGCCAAGACCGATAAGGTAATCCACCAGTCTGGCGCTTTCTTTTCTATCGTCCACGCCGATACTTGAATAACAATCCTTGCTGATGTTTTCAGGAATAGAGCCTGCTGTACTAAACACAAACGGCACTGTAAGCATTTTCAGCTTTTCTTCTGAGTGAGAAAACAGCCCTCCAAGGAAAATAATTCCTCGTAGGCGCTTTTCCTTTACAACTTTTAATGCCACATCCACCTCGTTCTCATCCGCCTCAATATGCGAAAGTTCCATTGCGTAATGTCTTTTCTTGCATTCACCCTCTATCACTTTAATCATATTGGTAAAGAACGGATTGGAAATCCCCTTAACCAACACCGCAATTGCCTTGGCATCAACACGTTTTAAGTTTCTTGCGCTGTTGTTTGGGATATATCCATATTCCTGAATCGCATTTAAAATCTTTTCTTTGGTTTCCGGATTAATATCAGGGTGGTTATTGATGGCTCTTGATACCGTGCTGACACCCACACCGCATATTTTTGCTATATCCTTGATTGTCGGCTCGAACACTTTAATCTCCTTTTACACCATATAAAGCTTAAATCTATCTTATCATCATCAATTTTCTTTCGCTTTTTACTTATCTTCCTTTTTCGCGCCTATCTTTTTTCCTTTCTTACCCTTTGCTACACTATGTACTCTACCATAAATCTGTGCCAGCTCTAACATATGAACGCTCAGTTCCTGTGTACATGCATCCTTCTCCATACGCCATTCCCAGTTTCCGCCAAGTGTAGATGGGGTATTTATTCTCGCCTCGTGACCAAGTTCCAAATAATCCTGCATTGGAATCACTGCGGTATCCGCAACACTGGCAAGCGCTGTTCTTACAAGGCTCGGACAAATATCTGCATTGCGCTTAATCCCAAGATACTTTTTCGCAAATGCTAAGTCTTTCCTGCTCATTGCTGGATACCAGCCAATTACGGTATCATTGTCATGCGTTCCTGTATACACAACACAGTTTGTTGAATAATTATGCGGCAGATAATCATTCTCCT
The DNA here is from genome assembly GCA_965114465.1 of uncultured Lachnospiraceae bacterium. Taxonomy (GTDB): domain Bacteria; phylum Bacillota; class Clostridia; order Lachnospirales; family Lachnospiraceae; genus COE1. The sequence continues at coordinate 16,279 of CBCOYO010000064.1, read as the reverse complement.
CCCGCGAATCAAACGCAAACTGCAGTATTTTCATTCCTGGATATCCTGTTTTCTTTACCAACTTTAATACGCTTGGTGTTAAGAAACCCAAATCCTCCGCAATAACAGCCTGATTCCCAAGTTCCTTCTTCATTACCTCGAACAACTTGTAGCCTGGGCCTTTTTTCCATTCGCCATTCTCTGCTGTTTCGTCACCATACGGTATTGACCAATATTCATCAAAACCCCTGAAATGATCGATCCGCACAATATCATATATTTTAAAACAGAACGCTAGGCGGCGCATCCACCATGCAAAATTTGTTTCTTCGTGATACTCCCATTTATACAGCGGATTTCCCCAAAGCTGACCTGTCGCAGAAAAAGCATCCGGCGGACAGCCTGCCACTGCAATGGGTACATTCTCTTCATCTAGCTGGAATAATTCCGGATTTGCCCATGTATCTGCACTGTCAAATGCCACGTAAATAGGAATATCTCCAATAATCTGAATCCCTTTCTCATTGGCATATGCTTTCAATGCTTCCCACTGTGTAGCAAATAAAAACTGCTGATAACTATAAAAAGTAATCTCATTATCCAGTCGGTTTCCGTACTCCTCCATTGCCTGCGGTCTGCGCAGCCGAATGTCCTCGTCCCATTCAATCCAAGAAATACCGCCAACAGAATCTTTGATTGCCATATACATTGCATAATCTCTAAGCCATTGTTTATTTTCCTCAACAAAATTTAGGAAATCCTGATTCTCACGAATATTGGAACGCTCAAATGCTGTCCGCAGAAGCTGGAATCTTGTATTATATATTTTCTCATATTCCACTTTACTGGAATCGTTTCCATAATCAACCGCTTCACACTCTTCCTCAGTCAGCAGCCCCGCTTCAATCAAATTATCAAGGCTGATATAATACGGACTGCCTGCAAACGTAGAAAACGACTGATATGGCGAATCCCCATATCCCGTTGGCCCAAGCGGCAGAATCTGCCAAAGCGACTGCCCAGACGCTGCCAGAAAATCTACAAAATCATATGCCTCCTTTGAAAATCCCCCAATTCCAAACCTAGAAGGCAGGCTTGCTATCGGCATTAAAACACCACATCTTCTCATAATACTCGGCTCTCCTTTACTTAAAAACATAATGGTACCGTTTTCGGTAACGTTTTCAATCAATATGGTAATAATATCATTATGCACCGCGAATTGCAACCCAAATTTAAGTATAATACATATTTTTAGCAAAAAGATGTGAAAATGCTCCTGAATTTTGGATATTATTAACAAAGGACGTACCGCTGTTTTGCGAAACGCCCTTTGTATTTTGAGCATATAATTTTAATTTTCGTTAAACATCGGTGTGGATAAATACCGATCTCCGGAATCTGGCAGCAACACAACAATTGTTTTTCCAGCATTCTCTGCTCTGCCGGCAAGAATGGCAGCAGCTTTTAATGCTGCGCCCGACGATATCCCTACCAAAATGCCCTCACTTACTGCGAATGCTTTTCCCTCAGCAAATGCATCCTCATTTTCTATGGTAATCACTTCATCATAGATTTTGGTATTTAATACTTCTGGAACAAAACCTGCGCCGATTCCCTGAATTTTGTGTGCACCTGCAGTTCCCTTTGAAAGCACTGGACTTGTGGATGGCTCAACTGCTACTATTTTAATATTGGGATTCTGCTCCTTTAAATATTCGCCAACACCGGTAATTGTTCCACCTGTCCCAACACCAGCCACAAAAATATCAATCTTCCCCTGTGTCTGTTCCCAAATCTCTGGTCCTGTTGTTACTTTATGTATCGCTGGATTTGCTGGATTATCAAACTGACCAAGAATCACAGAACCCTCTATTTCCTTCTTTAATTCCTCAGCTTTCGCAATCGCACCTTTCATTCCCTTTGCGCCTTCTGTAAGCACTAGTTCCGCGCCATATGCCTTTAAAAGGTTTCTCCGCTCAACGCTCATAGTATCCGGAAGCGTAAGAATCGCACGATATCCCTTCGCTGCTGCAACTGCCGCAATGCCGATTCCTGTATTGCCGCTTGTCGGCTCAATAATTGTCGCACCCTGCTGCAAAGCTCCTCTTTTCTCCGCATCTTCGATCATTGCCAATGCAATACGATCTTTGACCGATCCTGCTGGATTTAAGTATTCCAATTTTGCCAGAATCGTAGCTTCTGTAATTCCCGCCTTTTTGGAGTAGCCATTAAGCTTTAGCATCGGCGTACCTCCGATTAATTCCAGTGCGCTCTCTTTGATTTGACTCATAATTCAATTCCTCCCGCTCTATTCCTAGTTAATCAATAGGATTTATATGTTTTGTTTTATTATACACTACATATGTTTGCTTGTCAATATCAATTCTTCGTCAAATTAAGTAGGGAAGACATATACGTTTTTTATCTTTATCAATCAAAGAAGGCTAAACAAGTCTTCTCCTGTTCAGCCTTCTTCTTTTATATATTATATAATTCTTATTTTAACTTCCAGATATCTCTATTGTACTCTGCAATGGTTCTATCCGATGAGAAGAAGCCTGCTTTTGCAATATTGACAAGCATCATCTTCTCCCACTTCGCCTCGTCCTTATAATCCTCAAACATCCGATCCTTGGTTGCGATATAATCCTCAAGGTCAAGCAGCGTCATAAACCAATCCTTGTTGATCAATTCCTTCTGCAAACGAACCAAGCGCTCCTCATTACCAGCCTGCAATACTTCCTTGCTTGTAATAAAGTCAACTGCTTCCTTAATTACCGCACTCTTTTCATAGAAGTCTTTTGCAACATAGTCCGCTTTCTCATAGTGCTTAATAACATCCTCTGACTTCTCGCCAAAGATATAGATATTGTCGTCGCCTACAAGTTCATGAATCTCTACGTTCGCACCATCGCTAGTTCCAAGAGTCACTGCACCATTTAACATAAACTTCATATTTCCTGTACCGCTTGCTTCTTTTGATGCAAGGGAAATCTGCTCAGAAATATCGCAGGCAGGAATCAGCTTCTCTGCATAGCTTACATTGTAGTTTTCAACCATAACCACCTTCATATAATCCTTTACATCTGGATCATTGTTTACCAATTCCTGCAATACAAGGAGTAAATGAATTATATCCTGCGCAATCACATAAGCCGGAGCTGCCTTTGCACCGAAAATAAATGTAATGGGTGTAGAAGGCTTCTTTCCGCCCTTAATCTCAAGATATTTATGAATAATATAAAGTGCGTTCATCTGCTGACGCTTATACTCATGAAGACGCTTAACCTGAATATCATAAATAGACTCTGGATTAATTTCCTGTCCCTCATTTTCCTTTAGGTAATTTGCCAACGCAGTCTTTTTGCTCTTTTTAATCGCTTTAATTTCTGCCAGAAGCGCCGCATCATCCTTATGCTCTAACAGCTTCTCTAATTCCTCAGCATTTTTCTTGTATCCGTCACCGATTGTCTTAGAAATACAAGCAGCTAGTTCTCTATTGCAGGATAACAGCCATCTTCTAAATGTAATACCATTTGTCTTGTTATTAAATTTCTCCGGATAAATCTTATAGAAATGATTTAACTCGGACTCCTTTAAAATCTCTGTATGAATCGCCGCAACACCATTTACAGAAAATCCGTAATGGATATCAATATGTGCCATGTGCACTCTCATATTGTTGTCGATAATCTGCACCTTAGGATCTGAAAACTTAATAGATGCTCTCTTATCCAGTTCCCAAATTATCGGCATTAACTGTGGAACTACCTTCTGCAGATATTTAACTGGCCATTTCTCCAATGCTTCTGCAAGAATTGTATGATTTGTGTATGCACAAGTCTTGCTTACAACGTCAATTGCCTCGTCCATATCAAATCCCTCATCCTCTGTTAAAACGCGGATTAACTCTGGGATTACCATTGTCGGATGGGTATCGTTAATCTGAATCACCACATGTTCATTCAGTTTATGAAGGTCAAAGCCATTCTCCTTCATTTCTTTTAAAATTAACTGCACGCCATTGCAAACCATAAAATACTGTTGATAAATACGAAGCTGCTCACCTGCCTCATCAGAATCATCAGGATAAAGGAATAAAGTAAGATTCTTGTCAATATCTTTCTTATCAAAGTCAATTCCCTTATCAACTATGCTCTCATCAATCGTTTCAATATCAAATAAATGCAGCTTATTCATCCCTTGCTCATAGCCGATAACGTCAATATCATACAGTCTTGACATCACCTTCTTCTTTCCAAAATATACAGGGAAAGAAATATCGGTCTTTGTAAGCCATGATTGATCTTCGATCCAATCGTTCTTCTCTGCGGTCTGCATTCTATCCTTAAATACCTGCTTAAACAATCCAAAATGATAGTTTAATCCAATGCCATCACCCGGAAGCCCAAGGCTTGCAATGGAATCTAAGAAACACGCAGCGAGTCTGCCCAGACCACCGTTTCCAAGAGAAGGTTCCGGCTCGATCTCCTCAATGCGGCTCAACTCTTTTCCGTCTTCTTTTAAAGCAGCTTCCAACTCATCATAAATACCAAGATTAATCAAGTTGTTTGACAAAAGTTTACCAATCAGAAATTCAGCAGAGATATAATAAATCTTCTTTGTCCCCTTAATTACACCCTTGTCCTTCATCATGTCCTTGGTCATGTTTAGAATTGCAAAATAAAGCTGTTTGTCCTCCAACTCCTTTACAGCCTTACCATACATTTTCTGTGCCACTGCTTCCAAATTTGTTTTTACACTCATTTCTTTACTCCTTTTCTTTGTTGCACCTCGTATCGCGTGATACGGCAATATGGAACGGTTAATAGTTACATTTATTTATGAAATAACATCAAGATACTTAATCCGTATTAATTTATGCGGCTGAATAATCTCTTTCCCACTGCCGCCCTCCATTAGCCTTGCTAATTCCTCAACTGCACGCGCCGCTATCTGGCGGAAATCCTGCTTTACGGTATGCATCTGCTTCCCTGCATATCCCATAAGACTCACACCATCAAAGCCACAAACCGGACGATAAATATCCATCTCAATTAAGGCTTTCATTGCACCGATCGCCATTAAATCTGAAGCACAGATAATCGCGTCCTTGCTCTTTGCGTACCGCATTGTTATTTTTCTTGCTTCTAATTCACTAAAATTCCCTGACCTACAGAAAAGTTTTAGTTCTAACTCTTGTGCTAACTGCTTAATCCCCCGCAGCCGTTCCTCCGAAACGTAGCCGTTTTTCTTTCCAGCTATATACAGTATTTTCTTACTTTTGCTTTCCAGTACAAATTTCTTTGCCACCTCGTACTGTGCCTTGGTATTGTCGATATGAATGCTCGACGTACTCTCCGCAACGCCCGGCGCATCAATTAGCACGGTTTTAAATTTCCCACTTTTCACCAGCCGGCGAAGCACCAAATCCTGCTTGGAAAGCCCACATATAATCAATCCTTCAATACTTTGAGATTGAAAATACCGACTCATTTCCTCTGCATCCATTTCCTGCATCATCGTGAAAAATACAGTAATAATGTCCATTCCCATTATCTTTGCCTGATTAATAGCGCCGATAATATACTGCATGGGAATCTCGTCAACCATCTGTGCGTGGCGGTTTACATCCAGCACCAGTGCAACTCTTCCCGTTTTCTTGGAAGAAAGCGCAGATGCTATGGAATTGGGGACAAAACCAAGCTCCGCTATAGCGGTATTTACTTTTTCCCTCGTTTCCTCGCTGACATTCGGATAATGGTTCAATACCTTGGAAACCGTAGAGATGGCTACGCCTGCCTGCTTCGCAACATCTCTAATTGAAACCACATAAATCCTCCTACTCTCAAATTGAGTCCTGTAACAGTCTAACCTTTTATGCAACTGTTATGCAATAAACACAGTAACAAACCAATAAGGAAAACGTTTTCCTTATCATACAACAAAAATAACGGTTTGTCTACCGTTATTTTCATTTTTTAGTAAAAAAATTTCGTAAAATTTCTTCCATTCAATAAATCGGAGAAAAAAATCAACAAAAAACAGTTTCCATACGTCATAATATTATGTAATTTTTCATGAAAACAGTATCTACCTTTGTCAACTCATTACCTTGTCAACTGCAGCAATCAACCGCGCCTCCACAAACGGTTTAACAATAAAATCTTTCGCTCCATTCTGGATTGCCTCTGCCACCATTGCCTGCTGTCCCATCGCAGAACAGATAATTACTTTTGCGCCTTTTGACAGTTCTTTAATACGCTTTAGCGCCTCCACTCCGCTCATCTCCGGCATAGTAATATCCAGCATTACAATATCAGGTTTTAATTCTTGATACTTCTGCACTGCCTCAATCCCATTCGCCGCTTCACCAATTACCGTATGTCCGTGTGTTTCCAGCATTTTCTTAATGGTCATACGCATAAATGCTGCATCGTCTACAACTAAAACACTTGCCATAATGTGCCCTTCACCTTTCGCATTAAATTTTTTAGTACAACCATATTTACTATATCATAAATTATCAAAATTTGGAATATCTATTTTTGTTTTTTAAAACATTGATCTAAAATTGACAAAAAAGGCCAAAAATAGTATAATCGTATTATTAAATTTTACCATTTGCACAAAGGATTGTGTATTATTTTAGCGTTGTACTAAGCAACAAAAAGACTGACGCTTAGTATAATATGCACACAGCCGCGCAAAGGAAAATTGTTGCTTTGCGGCGCACGGCTGGCGCAACTGAACGGCAACTTTTTTGCCGTTGAGTATATTATAAACGGTAGGAGGAACCTGAAATGCAATTACAATCTATGAAAAATGAAGAAAAATTAATTAACAACATCTTGTTTTATTACATTCTGGGAGTCGCCATTTCCGGCTGGTCGTTTGTAATGATTTTTCTAAATGGCGGCGTGCGTGAATGTACTTTCTTATTATCCGGATTATGCGCAATTATCACAAAACTGTTAGAGAAACGGCTTGGCAGCAATGCCAAATACGTCTATGCTTGTATACCGCCGATTATCGGAGCCATTACAAACGCAGTATCGTGCACAAACGACAGCGCCGGCTATGTCTGTATTACGCACTATTATTTTGTAGCCACACTTTTGCTGGTGCCCTACTATAAACAGCATCTGCTGAAAGTTAGTTATATTGTCACAGTTATAGTAAATGCTGCCGTAATGATTGTATTTCCAGCAGGATTTTTAAAGCTCCACAGCATTATCGCATGGATTTTTATAGTAATCGTTTATACTGTTCTAGTTGCTGCTTGCTGTTTTATCAGCTACCGTGCTACTACCCTATTTGAGATGGTAGAGAAAAAAGAAGTTGATCTACAAAATGTTTTGGATGAAGTCCAGTCCTTATCTGATAATTTATATACAGCCGGAGCAGCACTTTCCTCTGTATCTGAAAATGAAAGCGCTGCCGCGGAAGAATTGGCTGCTACCAGTCAGCAGTTAGTAGAGAGGAATAATGTACTCGGTTCGAAAACCGACGAAAGTATGTCAAACCTCGGTGAACTGCGCGAATGGGAAAGTGTCGTTGCAGATAATGTTGAGAAAGTAGAAACTTCTTCCAAAGATTTAATTGCAAAATCAATGGAAAATGAAAAATTAATGAACGACTTACACAGTGTGAACGGAGAAGTATCTGAGTCTATGAAAGTAACAAACGAGATAACACAGCGTCTGTCTGATGCCGTACAGGAAATCGGAGTTACCTTAAAACTTATCAGCGATATTTCCAATTCCATTAACTTATTGGCATTAAACGCATCTATAGAAGCCGCCAGAGCTGGAGAAGCCGGACGCGGATTTGCCGTGGTTGCATCAGAAGTCGGTAATCTTGCTAAGAGTACGCAAGAGTCATTAAAAGTAGTCCAATCCGTAATTGAACGAATTCAGCAAAATGTTAGGGATATTACAGCCCAAGTGGAGGAAAACTCTACTAAGATGGGGACACAAAATGAATATGTTGCAAATGTAATCCAGTGTATGCAGGATATGATGGCACTCTTAAATGTTTCTGCAAATGCGATTGATAAAATGGGAGAAGCCCATAGCAAACAGGCAGAAGTTATTAAAAAGACCGTTTCCATCAATGAAGATATTGCCGAAAGCATTCGAAATGAAAATGAACAATTCAATTCCATCAATGCAATGGCAGAAAGCAATGCAAATGATACAACAAGCGTCGCTACACAAGCAAGCGCCATTAACGATATGGTTGATAAGATGACACAATTGCTAAAACAAAGCGAATCATAACAACTCGGAGGTTCTCAATGAAAAAAATAAATAGCAATCATATTGCTATCCCGAATTTATTAAAAATAGAATCCGGTGCTTTGGAAAATATCGGCATTTATCTAGCAGACTGCCAACTGACCAAAGTGGTGATCTATTTTGGAAACGGGCTAATTGATATGTTTGGTTCTAAGGTGTTTGCCTCATTGAAGCAGGCAGATATCGAAGTATTAGAATACTGTGAACTGGACACAGTAAATATTGATGATATTATTAATTTGGCTTTTGGTCTGCCCAATGCCACACAAGCAATTCTTGGCATCGGCGGAGGAAAAGTGATCGATGCAGCAAAATATGCAGGTTTTTTGCGCAAACTGCCCTTTATCAGTGTGCCGACTTCTGCGTCTAGTGACGGATTCTCCAGCGCCAGCGCTTCCCTTCTTGTTAATGGGCGGCGTAATTCCGTGCCGGCGCGCCTCGCCTATGGAATTATTGTTGATACCGCAGTTATTAAAAGTGCACCTGACAAATTTCTCTATTCTGGAATCGGTGATATGATATCCAAAATTACAGCATTGTATGACTGGCGCTTTGAGGAGGCACACGGTGCGACAGAAGTCAATGATTTTGCGCTAATGATTGCCAAAAAAGCAGTAAACAGCTTTGTTCGTACTCCTTTTGCATCTATCCACGAAGAATTATTTTTAAAAGAATTGCTTGATTCCCTTGCAATGAGCGGAATTGCAAATGAAATCGCCGGAAGCAGCGCACCGACAAGCGGAAGCGAACATTTAATTTCACACGCACTTGACAAGCTGTTAGAAACCCCGCAGCTTCATGGCATCCAAGTCGGCATTGCCACATACCTTATGAGTCTTGTACACAATCACCGTTATCAGAGAATCCATACGGTATTGAGCAAAACCGGTTTCTGGGATTATGTATGCACATTATCCTTAAATGTGGAAGATTACAAAAAGGCAATCGACCTTGCACCTTCCATTAAACCCTCTCGCCACACTTATCTCCACGAAGAGCAGTATCGGGAATCTGCCAAGAAATTACTAACAGAAGATGAAACATTAAGAAAAGTCTTTCATTTAAGTAATTAATAGTGGTACGTCTTATTTTAAATAGAGCAGGCAGAAAGATGCCTGTATTATCGAGTGGGGAAGGGTCTTCTCCCCTATTCGCCGCGCGACCTGTGCGCGCCTTAGCGGCATATTTCCTCAGCACAGGTCTGCGCACATAAAAAAGAGGATGTCATGGAATAAAATTATCCGACATCCTTTTTTTTATGTTTTTTAATAGGCTTTATTCATCTTTACTCTCAATGCCAAGTACAGAATGTTCTGCTGCCCCTGCTGTCATTGTACATCTGCCATCAAAGCTTGCATCCTCATCAATTACAAGTGAACGTGCCGTAATATTTCCATTAACCTTGCCTGTGGAAAGTAATTCCAGTTTTCCAAGTACCGCAATATCACCATCTACCTTACCGGAAATAATTACATTCTGCGCAGAAATATTTCCTTTAATCTGGCCTGCCGGCCCAAGAATCAACTCCTTCTCGCAAGTACAGTTACCATTTATTGTTCCGTCTACCCGCACAGTTTCTTGTGCAGTCAGATTGCCGTCAAAAATAGTACCCTCGCCAATTAATGTACCGATCGTCCGCGTTTCTACTGCCGCAGCAGTATTTTTGCTCTTTCCTAACATAACAAATATTCCTCCTTTTATCCTTGTGCCTGTATTACAGTAAACGGATCTACTGGAACACCTTGGTAAAGAACCTGATAATCCATCTGCGTATCTTCCGCAGCAACAGCAAGCAGCGTACTGCCCGCCTGAATCTGTTCACCCTCCTGTACCATTGGCTCCGCCTGCTGTCTACACAAATAGCGCGTCTTGTAACCATTTCCATGTTCCACCTCAATAATATGTGCATACGTATCATCAGAACCTATCGCCGTTATCGTACCATTTCCTGCCGCAATAATATTATCTCCTAATTTGGTATTAATTGAGAGGAATTGATGTTCTTCTGAATATGCCGTTTCAACAATGCAAGTACCAGATGAAGGATACAACCCGGGGTACGCCGGATCATTCTGCTGTGATTCCTCCTGATTTGTTGATGCCGCATCTCCTGCCGATTCATCATTCGCGTCTTCCGCTGAAGCCAAAGCATTTTCTTCCTCTAACCGGCGCAATGCTTCATTTTCGGATTTTAACAACGTGTTTTCTTCACTTATGGATTTCTTCTCTGTTTCAAGCTGCTGTACCAGTGCCTTCTGCGTTTCCACTTCTTTGCGAAGCAGCGACTGCCGCTGATATATAGAAACACCGAAAACAGATAATGCGATAATCACTATCAAAACAGCAAACAGCAAAGATACCATTACATAAAAAACAGACTGCGAAATATGAAATTGCCTGTTTCCCCGCCCTGTATTAGAGAGCAGGAGTATGGAAAAAGATTCTTTATGTTTATGTCCTTGTCGTTTCATATTTGCTCCCATCTGCGTTATTTCGCGGAATACTTTATTTCCATATGTATCTTACAACTTCCGCATTACAAGTAGCAAGTAGTTAACGTACATATGTTACCACTCATCGCCCATTTTGTCAATGATATGCTTGTTATCTATATTAGAAATCGTTTTCCAAATTCAAACATTTATTGCTTTTTTTAGATAAAAACTATTTTTCTATGATTTTCCATATTGTTTTAAAAAAACTTTATTTTGATACATTGCGCTGTCTGCCGCTGCAACTGCCTCGTCGAGCTGCTGCTGCACCGCTTCTGTACACAATGCAAAGCCCTGCGCAATTTGAACTTCAAATGAAAAATGCTTATCTCTGTTTGCTTCCGCTACCAACTGCTGAAACAATGCAAGTCCCTTTTCATACTGCTCCCGCGTATCATATCCCGTAATTAACACGCAGAACTCATCACCGCCAATCCGATAGGCTTTCCCAAAACGTCCAAAGCTTTCTTCTATAATATGCGCCGCCAGCTTTATTAATTGATCGCCAAATTCATGTCCTTGGTTATCATTGACTTTTTTTAGATTATTGACATCCAAATACACAACGCCGACTTGTGAAAAAGAAGCCGCATTCTCCTCATATTCTTGTAACTGCTCTAAATAGGCTGTTCTATTTCCCAGTCCAGTAAGACCGTCTGAATATGCTAAATGGCTGATTAGGTCATATTTTAAGCCCTGCTCTAACAACCTGTGCGTTCTTATTTGACTGCTTATACCGAAACAAAGACTCATTGTCAACATTCCCATGCGCACAAGCCCTGCCCTGTCTATGCGGTCAACCTGCAAGGAACGCACTAACTCAATAATGCCAAACACCCACAACGAACACATTCCTGTCATTTGCAGCGCACAGTTCAAAACAGGTTTCTGCTCCCTGTGCAATCTCCTTAATGTATATATTATCCAGCCAAATATCAGTATATCTGATACTATCATAATCAGCATTGCACCATTAATCATATAGTGCAAATCTACCTTTCCGTAAAGCTGTATCCCAACACAGCATAAAATATACAGCCCTTCCACATATCCAAGAATCCGCATCCCAAGATGTTTAAATATCTGGTACTCACAATTTAAGTATAAAAGCAATGGCATACTATCGACAATCATCACCATATTGTCAATTAATTGCAGAATGCGCATATCTTTCACAAAAAACTGTATGGTATTGGTTTCAATCATGCTCCAAATTCCTGTAAGCAGCGCAAACATTCCAATCCAAAGCAGTCCATGACTTTTTTGTTCGTAGGCATATGCTGGCAGCAAATCCAACACAATCATACAAAATCCAACAATAATTAACAAAAAACTGACAAAAATCTCAAATAGATTGCTGCGCAGAAACTGTAACAAAATATCTCCTTTATCTCCTAAATAAAGAGAATCCACGGTTATTGCACTGGTATCGTAAACCATCATAACTTGTATTTCCAAGCATTTTAACGAATATTCAGTAGCAATTGTCACCATATTCCATAAATTTCCAGGTGAACGGTTATAAAACCGCGATTCATATACCGTTGTTTCATAGATCTGCTTATCTCCCGCCAGCACACGGGTATAAACATCTTTAGAACGGTATACCAAACTTACATTCTCTTTTATTTCTGGTAATTGATAATAAATAGAAAGTATTCCTTTCTGCGGATTCATATATGTTCCAAGCTGTTTTAAATCAACTGGCTGTGCCCCTTCTTTATCCAATGTAAAGGCATTACTAATATTGTGATAGCTTTCGGTGTACTCTGCTGCATTCTGTCCATTTTTATTGGTATTAATTATCACAAGAATCAAAAGCATCCCCATAAGACCCAAACTATATAATAGTTCTATCGGCTTTTTTCCATTTGCCCTATCTGTCTGCATATTCTACCCTCTTTTCTGCGTACCCGTATATAGATATTCTTTTCTTATTTTAACATATATTTCCATACCTTAAAACAATATTTTTATAAGAACACATAATACTTTATCTTTGACTAAATTGTATATGATATTGGAAAATCAAGTTAGGAAAAGCCATATTTCCTCTGCATGGGGGTGCGCATAAAAGAAAAAAGGCTGCCGCTATATCCGGCAACCTTTTCGACGCTTAGTATATCTTAATTTTAAAACTGTGCTACATCTTTCATGGAAAAACTAATTCTTCCCATCTTGTCTTTGCCAAGACAAACAACGGTTACAACATCCCCGAGCGTCAGTACATCCTCTACATGATTAATACGCTCTTTAGAGATCTTAGAGATATGCACCATGCCCTCTTTGCCCGGCGCAAACTCCAAAAAAGCACCAAACTCTTTAATGCTGACTACTTTTCCCTTGAAAATCTGACCTTCTTCAAAATCAGTGGTTATAATCTTAATCATCTCGCAAGCCTTGTCCATCATTGCCTTGTCAGTGCCGCAAATGCTGACAAAACCATCATCTGTTATATCGATCTTAACCCCTGTCTGTTCGATAATCGCGTTAATCGTTTTGCCCCGCTGTCCCACTACATCACCGATTTTCTCTGGATTAATCTGTATCTGGATAATCTTAGGTGCATATTCACCAACAGTTGCCCTTGGCTGTCCAATACAAGGAATCATAATCTCGTTTAAAATATACATTCTTGCATCTTTTGTCTTTGCAATTGCCTCCTCAACAATTGGTCTTGTCAAGCCATGGATTTTAATATCCATCTGAATTGCTGTAATTCCGTCCTTTGTTCCCGCAACCTTAAAATCCATATCGCCGAAGAAATCTTCCAATCCCTGAATATCGGTTAAGACAATATAATCATCATCCGTTTCGCCTGTCACCAGTCCACACGAAATACCCGCTACAGGCTTTTTAATCGGAACTCCGGCTGCCATTAGGGACATTGTTGATGCACAAATAGAACCTTGTGATGTAGAACCATTTGACTCAAATGTTTCTGATACAGTACGAATTGCATAAGGAAATTCCTCCTCTGAGGGCAGCACGGGAACAAGCGCCTTCTCCGCTAATGCGCCGTGACCGATTTCCCTTCTTCCTGGGCCTCTTGATGGCTTTGTTTCTCCAACAGAATAAGAGGGGAAGTTATAGTGATGCATATACCGTTTTGCAGTTTCGTTCTCGTCAAGCCCGTCAATCTTCTGCACTTCCGATAATGGTGCAAGTGTTGTCACTGTGCAAATCTGTGTCTGTCCACGCGTAAACATTGCAGACCCATGTACTCTTGGTATAATATCAGTTTCTGCTGCAAGTGGGCGGATCTGCGTAATCGCACGTCCGTCCGGACGCTTATGATCTTTTAAAATCATCTTGCGCACAGTCTTTTTCTGATATTGATAAATCGCTTCTCCAAGGATGGCAAGCCATTCTTCATTATCAGCAAATGCCTCCTCCAAGCGCTCTGTAATCTTACGGATATTCTCCTCACGCACCTGCTTCTCATCCGTAAATACAGCCGTTTCCATCTCCTCCTGCGGTACAAGTTCCTTAATCTTTGCAAACATCTCCTCTGGGATTGCACAGCTTGTATATGCATGCTTTGCCTTGCCAGACTCTGCAACGATCTGATTGATAAACGCAATAATGGTCTGATTAATTTCGTGGCATTTATAAATTGCCTCAATCATTTTATCCTCTGGCACTTCATTCGCACCAGCTTCTATCATAATTACTTTCTCACTTGTGGAAGCCACTGTAAGCTGCATATCACCGTTTTTCCACTGTTCCTGATTAGGATTTACAACAAACTCCCCATCTACCAATCCCATCTGCGTTGTCGCACAAGGCCCATCAAATGGAATATCTGAAATAGAAGTAACTATCGCTGAACCAAGCATTGCCACCAACTCCGGACGACATTCCGGATCAACGCTCATAACCATATTGTTTAATGTTACATCATTACGATAATCTTTAGGAAACAAGGGACGCATCGGACGGTCAATTACGCGGCTTGTCAATATCGCGTTCTCACTTGCCTTGCCCTCTCTTTTATTAAATCCACCAGGAATCTTTCCTACTGCATATAATTTTTCCTCATATTCTACAGATAATGGGAAGAAATCAATACCATCCCTTGGCTTCTCAGATGCAGTCGCTGTACACAATACTGTTGTATCTCCGTAATGCATTAAAGCTGCTCCATTTGCCTGCGCTGCCACCCTGCCGACATCTACAGTTAACGTGCGTCCAGCAAGTTCCATACTGTATTTTTTATATGACTTGTCTTTTTTTTCGCTGAATGTAATATAATCCATACTTATTTTCTGCTACTAAAAACATATACAAATGTATATATGCTAGATGATTTGCTATATTCTCACGAATTATAGTTACTGTTTCAATGTGTCCAATTTTGTTATAAATCAACTACTTTCGTCTATCTAACACTCCACAGTCGTAAATTCCCGACTAAGCCATCGGTACATACCAGTAAACTCTTTTCTTTAACATAATACTGGTTTTCATCTAAATAGCTTTTCCTTTCCTAAATTTTATTTCATATTCCATTTCATTTGCCCTTGGTTCTCGGGACTTAACCATTGTCCAAATGTCACCATCAAAGTTCTACCTTATAATTAGCAAGACTATTTCAACTTGCACTGTTCTTTTGTCGACATTTCTGTCTGCTATAACGTCAGCACAAACGAATACTCTGGATTTTAAGTATCTTTAAGCCAATTTGCTTACTTTTTACAACATTTTCAGTTTCCTAAAAATTTCTCTTTTTCTAAAAAACTTTTATCAAATAGTAACAGCATTTTAGGATTTTGACTTCAACGGAACCGAAACTACTGAAAATACCATGAATCTACATTCATACTGTTTTCAGTGGTCTCGAACCGTTCTTCTATCATATTCCTTCCTGTATCCCACATACTACAAAGCGAAAGATATTATTATCTCCCACTCGCGACGATACCAATTCGCTGCCCTTACGAATTATTTGCTTTGCATAGATCTGCACATTTTAAATAGGGCGGAATAAACCCGCCCCTTACCATATTCCTTAATGAACTACTTTCTAATGCCAAGCTTTTCAATTAGAGCACGATATCTTTCGATATCTGTCTTTTTCAAATAATCAAGCAGTCCGCGTCTTTGTCCAACCATTTTCAAAAGTCCGCGTCTTGAATGATGATCTTTCTGATTCTTCTTTAAATGCTCAGTCAATTCTTGAATCCTTGCCGTTAAAACAGCTATCTGAACCTCTGGCGAACCAGTATCTCCCTGTGTTCTTCCATACTCAGCGATAATTGCCTGTTTTTTTTCCTTCGCTATCATTGTTGCATCCTCCATCTAAATTATTATTATACACTCTGGCTGACCGCCTAGTACCAAGTCTGGGTCGGAGCATCCCGACACTGGGTACTGGCTACAGCACACTTAGTTAGTATAACACACAAATGCTTGTTATGCAAGAAATTTATTTAAAAACCCATACAAACTTGTAACAGTTCAGATAACCCATTGAACTGTTACGTATCCAGCCATTAGAAATCG
>CBCOYO010000063.1:0-18894 GCA_965114465.1 uncultured Lachnospiraceae bacterium | reverse complement strand
AAAGGCGAATCCTTATAGATGCCGGATTTTTTCATGATGTTTTTCAAGTCCGTGCATTCTTTTTTCGGTCAGCTTTTGATAGCTGATTTGAAGCTGTGAACACATGACATAACAGAATTTATCAAGGGTGTTCCCCGGAAAGAGCATGGCTTTTTCTACATCTGCAATTATTTTCAGCGTGCTGGAATCGTTCGGCGCGATCTCCGCATCAGCTTCATGTTTCAGCCGGAAACAGCCCCAAAATAATACACAAAACGAAAAAAGGAGGCTTAAAAAGCCTTGAAAAATAGGGAAAGGCGTGTCCAGTGTACTCTGTAGTATTAAAATAACAAAAGGTTTTAATTCTTTAATATAACATCTGTTCTAATCCCGCCGTCATGAATGATCGCATTGCGTGTGCATAGAATGGATTTCAAATCTGCAAGGTCTGACAGCGGCGATAAATCGGTAACATAGTTATCGGTGATATCAAGCACTTTTAAATGTTTTAATTCTTTCGCAAACGTTACATCCGATAATGTATTTTCTGCGAGATATAATTCCTCTAAATTAGGATAGTTTTGAAAAATATCAGCATAATCCGCCAAGTAAAAATTATTTTCATTATTGCTTTGATAATCCCATTTACCATCGACCAATGCCTTTGTCGTGATATGGCTAAGATAGAGTATTTTTAAGTTTTCATTTAATTGGATATTGTTTACATCAAAGCCGGTGGTACAGTCTTTCATTGAATACTCTTTGAGATTCGGCAGGTTTAACAAGTTATTGCAATCCCCCCAGATAAAATCATCATCCAAATAGAGCCGTTCCAACGAAGTCAGTTTTCCAATGGTTTCTAAAGTGTTTTCCATAATTGAGATATCGTTTAGGCATAAGCTCGTTAAATGCGGGAGCGATTCTAACGCGGAATAATCATTTGCATAACATCTTGTCAGTGTCACTTTTTCCAATAAGGGAGCGCCAGCAATCGGTGAAAAGTCGTCATATCCTTGTATCGACAACTGCGTTAATTTAGGTATATTGGCAAGCTGCGGCAGAAACGGCGGATCTTCGTGGTCATAGGAAGCAGTCAGTGTTAGTTGTGTTAAATTTGTCAGTTGAGATACAACGGTATAATTGCGGTCGACAACTTTATAATTGCTGCTTAAATCAAGCTTTTGCAGGGTATCCGCACAATCTGCAAGCGCGTCCAGCTTCATAACAAGGCTGTTTTGGATAGACAGCTCTTTTAAATTTGGCATATTGGACACAAAACCGATATCACGCAGTTTATTGGAATCAACTGTTAGAGATTCTAACTGTGGCATTTGATAGAGTGCAGAGAAGTCTTCTATACGTTCACAGTCAATGAGTTCTAAAGTCGTTAAATGTTCTAATTCCAGTAAAGGGCTTAAATCTTCTGCGTGGATAGAGTTTAAACGCAGATGCTCGACATTGGCAAACACTTCAATATTCTCTAAGCCCTGAAGAAACAAATCATTGTCAATTTCTAATTCTGTAAGCTGTAACGGATCGATAAGTGATAACAGTTCCTGTGGCGAATTGCGGCAGGAAAGTTTTGTCAATTTGGTAAGCCCGTCAAGCGCTCCTGTGGATAGGCTGTTATGTATTTCGAGGCTTTGCAATTGCGGAAAGCAGGCAAAATCAGCCGAATTTAGATAATTTTGATTGAAGTAAAAGAAACCTGTGCTGTCGCCATTTAATGTATAAGCAATAATAAGATACCCTTCTTTTTCATATAAATGCAGCGCTGTAACTTGCGCAAGTTCTTTTGCGGTTACTTTTTGATAATCCTTTTCAAAAAGCTTGGCAAGAAACTGCTGAAATAATTCAGATTCTGGCAGACGCAGTTCTTTTACGGATGTTTTTGAGGAATGTTTCGTACGCGGGCTGGTTTCTTCGTCCGGCTCGCGGGAGTATGCTGTGATATCATCATCAAAATAGGAATCCGTATTATCAGCCTGGTCAGTTGGCTTTATTTGTTTTGTGATAGGTATGATAATAAAATGATACAATGCCAATCTGATAAATGTTACGCCAAAAAAGATAATTAAAGCATAAGCGATAAAGCGGTAAATCTTTTTTGCGGTTTCTTCGGATTGTGCGGATTCGTAATTGTGCGGATTCATTCTATTAGAACTATTGTAATTTGGGTTTGTTGTGTTAGTGGTATAGCCTGAGGCACTATAGGAAGCACGGTATCCGCATCCACTGCAGACTGTGTCACCACTTTCATATTTCATTTTCGTGCCGCAGATAGGGCATTTCTTTTTCTTGGAAATCATAGAGTTACCTCGATTCTTGGGTTGATAATTGGTGTATCCATAAAATAATCTTTGATTGTATTCGTTTCTAAGCCTGTGGATGTTAATAATACGTTCATGAATCCCCCTGTTTTGTGAAATGTAATGATTCTTTTAGTTATTTGAAATAGTATAAATGCTTTCAAGAGTTATCTTGCGCTATTCAAACTGTGCGTTTACCATGGATGGTATGTGATGTTGTAAAAGGTATATTTGGAAATATAAGTTGATTATAGCAGAAAATATATTCTATCGCAACTATTAGGTTTGTACACAAAATTTGTGTAACAGTTCAGGTAGGTCTGCGCATTTACTGCGCTGACCGTAATAAAATGTTGTGGTTGGAGGTATCCAGCCCATCGCGAAGCGATTTTTAATGGCTGGATGCGTAACAGTTCAATGGGTTATCTGAACTGTTACGAATTTGTAATTTAGTGTTATAATTTTCTAATAAAAACAGCATACAAAATTCCAAAAATGTGTTACAATAACATATCAACACAAACAATTTTACGATAAATAACTGCAAAATTACCAATAATAATATATTTTTTAACTTATTCGTTGTATAATTTTACAATAAATGGACTGTATGTTGGAAACAAAAAATAAAAACAATCACAAAAATGGAAAAGGAGGTATTACGGATGGGAATGCATTTTGGGGTGGATTATTATCCAGAACACTGGCCGCATGAACGATGGGAAACGGATGCAAAATTAATGCAGGAAATGGGTGTGCAGGTAGTGCGTATGGCGGAGTTTTCATGGTTTAAAATGGAGCCGGAGGAGGGGCTGTTTCAATTTGAATGGTTGGAGGAAGCGGTGGCACTGCTGGATAGGTATGGCATTAAAACGATACTCGGCACGCCGACAGCAGCACCGCCTGCTTGGATTATTGAGCAGAATCCGGAAATTCAGCCAATTGACAGGCAGGGCAGGCGCAGGCACTTTGGTGGAAGGCATCATGACTGCCAATCCAATGTGACTTACCGTGAGCATATCCGCCGATTTGTGACAGCAATGTCACAAAGGTTTGCAGATAACCCAGGCGTAATTGGATGGCAGATTGATAATGAACTGGGTAATTCGCACGGAGATCTTTGTATGTGCGATTCCTGCAAAGGACGATTTCAACAATGGCTTTGGGAGAAATATGGTACTATTGAACATTTAAATGAGGCGTGGGGAACGGCATTTTGGAGTCAAGGCTATAATCGTTTTTCACAGATTAGCACGCCGTTGATCACAGCAGTTGGGGAAAATCCTTCAGCTATGCTAGATTGGAAGTGTTTCTGTTCTGATTTAATTGTTGATTTTGCAAAATGGCAGGCGGATATTATTCGGAAATATTGCCCGAATCATTTTATTACGCATAATTATATGTGTTTTGATGATAAGGTAAATTATTATGATTTAGGCGAGCTTTTGGATTTTGTTTCCAATGATATTTATCCAGCAGGGCATTGGCAGCAGCAGCCGCACCAGCCGGAAAATGAGCTTGCGGCGTCGCATGATGTCGTGCGCAGCTACAAAAAAATGCCGTTTTGGATGATGGAGCAGCAATCAGGTATGGCGGGCTGGGAAATTATGGGACGGGCATTAGAGCCGGGGCAGATGTCGGCGTGGGCAATGCAGTCTGTTGCGCATGGGGCTGATGCGATTATCTTTTTCCGCTGGCGTACTTGCGCAATGGGAACGGAGCAGTATTGGCATGGTATTTTAGGGCACAGTGGCAATCCTGGGCGGATTTTCCGCGAAGCGAAAGCACTGACACATCGTTTTGCACAGTATATGGATGATTTTGAGGGCAGTATGCCGCGTCCGCAGGCAGCAATTGTTCATAATTTCCGTCAAAATTACGCATTTCAGATACAGCCGCATCATCCGGAGTTAACGTATATAGGGCAGCTTCAGAAATATTATAAGGCATTTTATGATAAGAAAATTCCGGTGGATTTCGTACAGGAAACAGACGATTTGTCAAAATATCAATTGGTAGTTGCGCCGTTGCAATATCTTATGACGCCGGAATTAGAGCAGCATTATATTGACTATGTGGCGCAGGGCGGAAATTTAGTGCTGACAATGCGCACGGGCGTAAAGGATGCAACGAACCTTTGCATGATTAACCGTGAACTTCCCGGAAGGCTGGGGGAACTTTGTGGTATTGAAGTGCCGGAGTATGATTGTTTACTACAGACAAAGGGCGGTGTTTTATATGGAAAGAAAGAGTATGAGATTGAGAAATGGTGTGATATGATTACACTAATAGATGCGCGGCAGCTTGCGGAATACTCTACCGGTTTTTATCAGGGAACACCGGCTATTACAGAAAACAATTACGAGTGGGGAAAAGTTTGGTATGTGGGTACTGAACCGGGAGAGGAACTGATGGAGGACTTGGTAGATTATTTTGCAAAACAGAGTAAGGTTGAAACCCTCGGAACGGCACCTGCCGGCGTGGAACTTATGACGCGTGAGGATAAGGAACATCGGTGGCTGTTTGTTATTAACCATACAAATGAGGAAATGGTTTATAATCTGCATGATACGTATATTATGCTGGAGGGTGAAAAAGAGCAGTTCTTAAAGCCATATGAGATACAGCTATTCTGGAAAAATATTTCATAGAAAAGTATACAAAGAAACTTTTAATGTATAATAAATACAATATAGTACAGTAAAATTATGGAATAAATAGGATAAAAATGTAAAATGATGCAATTCTGATACAAAAATGATGCAATTTTGATGCATTTCCCCTTTATAATAACAAATAGGTGTATGCGGATAATATGCCGCTTGGCAAAATGTGTTAAAAATAAAGGGGGAATCTTTATGCGAAAAAGGATAAATGCAAACAGATATTTTGGAATGCTGGTAAGGTTTGCAACGGTTGGCGGATTGCTTATAACAGGAGGATGTGCCAGCAGCAAAGAAACGCTTCCCAGCGGATATCAGGATTATAAAATCCAAAAGGAACAATATTTTGTGGAGTATTCGGAAAAGTATGATTATTGGGATGTGCTGACAATTGAATATCCAGTTTTGCAGGATATCGAAACAGAGCAGGTGGCAGCAATCAACGATATTTTTTACAAGATGGCAATGGAAAAGGTAAATTACTGGCATCTTGAGCCAGATACTGAGGTAAAAGAATTACAGAAAGAATACAGTATTTTTAGCAGTGATGTACATTGTGAAGTACCCTATCATAGTCAGCATTTGGTGAGTGTACATTTTCAGGAGGCTTATGCACCGATTTCGCCAGTCTATTATATTCATATGACAGAGCGTGCTGCCAATGTTGATTTGACGACAGGAAAAAATTATACGCTTTCCGATATTTTAACAATTAATGAAGATTTCTCAAAACTTTGGTGTCAGCAGGCATATGCAAGCGGTGATTACGGCGATATGATACAGGAGGATGATGATACCTATCAAACGATTCTTGCGTGGTTTTTGGGCGAGGATCAGGAAACCGCAGAGGATTATTTGCTGACACCGTTTTATTATTTGGATGAAAATAAGGATTTTGTGATTGGGATTGCTTATGATCCCAAGGCAAATATAGTAGTAAATGATTTGCCGATGGATAATAGCATTGCGGTACATATGGAAAGCGATTTGCTTGCGCCATACCAGACAGAGTCTGAATTTTGGAACTTATACAATGCTTCGGAAACAGCAGGAACGGTCTTAGAATGTGCGGATCGAAAGGATAATCTTTGGCTGGGAAAGGAGGCAGGTGTATGGGATTACTTAGAAAGTCATGGAAGATAGGAAGCTTGTCATTGGCTATTTGGCTGACGTTGTCGAATACGGCGGCTGCAAAACCGATTCGTGCGGAAACTAGTAGGGTTAAAATAACGGGTGCGCCGGAGCATAATATAGCAGCAGAAAAACAGGGTGAAACCGTTATTTATAAGGAGAACTTGGGGGAATATACCGTCTGCGAAGGGGACAGTCTGTGGCGCATTGCGGACGAATTTCTGGGAAGCGGTTTTTCCTATACGCAGATTGTGGAGGATAATGCACAGATTATCACAAATCCGGATAAGATCTATCCTGATATGCGTTTGCAGTTAAATCGCAAAATATCGGTAAGAAGACCTACGAGCAAAGAAGGAATTAGAACGCAGGAATACAGCTTTTGGATGCCAAGTACGTGGGCTTTAGGGATATCCGACTCAGGAGATGCATTTGCGAATTTTGCATTGTTAGGAGAGGAAATTCGCCATACCGTCTGCCTTATTCGTGATAAAGAGCCAGCAAGCGTACAAGCGTTATCCGATTGGGAGCAATGCAAAAAGACAATCACAGCGTATGTGGAGAAAAACTTTGCGGATCGTGTTTTTGATTTAACCTTTACACAGTATCAGTCGCAGGAGGGAACTAAGCTCTATATGTTTTCGTATCGATATTTGGTAGATGGGTCGAAGTACGGAATACAAGAAAGCATGGATATTTATGTTTCGGAAGCGATTTGTCAGACCGAGCATATTCAGGCAGAGTTTACAGGATTTGATGATAAGGAATATTTTCGGGATATTGTGTTTCGGGTCGCAGCAAGTTTTGGAGAATTGGAAATTCCAGAAAATAAGGAATTTACAGTGAATAATACAAATATGACAATCTCTCCTTCAGAACCGTGGGCAGTACCAGGCATCCATAATTCGTTTGTTTGGATTGATACCTATTTTGACGGAATGTTACAAAAAATCGCAGATAAACAGGGACTGATACAGAAAAATGCAAAAGAGCGGATTCTGCGGGAAGGGGATTAGTGTGAAAAGTAACGACAGCGTTTTTCATATCTATTAAATTGAAGAATCCAGTTGCAAATCCACGCTCTTTCATATAAAATAAAGTAGATAAAATGGAGTATACAAAGTAACTATTTTTTGACAACAAGGGGGTGGAGTATGGCATATTCTTACAATAGGGCAGAGCGTTTGCGCGACAGGAAGGATGAGGAGCGCAATGTGGTATTTTTGGATATTGACGGTGTTCTTCAGCCGGGTGTCAGTCAGAATCGGTTTGATTATGACTTGATACAGACAAGAGCAGATATTGCGGAAAAAATGAAAGACAACGCTTATCTGGAATTGGATAAATATGATGTAGGCGCTGTGTACTATGACTGGCATGAACAGGCAGTGAAAAATCTACGACGCCTATTAGAATATTATGACGCTGAAATTGTAATTTCTTCTGATTGGAAACGGTCAAAATCATTGGAGCAGTTAAAACTGTTGTTCCGCCTGCATCAGCTTGACGAATTTATTACGGATATGACTCCGTATACAATGCATAGCTTTAAGCCTGAAGAAATAAAGGAATATCTTGCAGCACATCCCAACTTAAAATCATATGTGGTAATTGATGATCTGGATATGGAAAAACACTATCGCGGGCATACCGTTTACACTGGCAGAGAAAGTTTTTTAACGGCGGCTTCGATGTGGAAAGCGGGACGCATTTTGGAGTTTGGGCCGTTTTGGGAGGGGCGTTATTACGAAAAGACCGACCCTAAGCGAATTGGCACTACAAAATTAATAGATGATCATTATAAAAAAGTAATTTTTCTTGATATTGACGGTGTGCTAAATGATGACGGCGAGAACAGGGATAAAAAAGGCGTGATTATTGACGACTATTTTGTACGAAATTTAAGTACAATTATAGAAAAAACAGGTGCGGAGGTGATACTTTCTTCATCGTGGCGCTATGGTTTTAGCAGTTATGCGCACCATAATTTCGATGGATCGGATAAGTCAATGGAAGCATTATTTGAGTGTCTGGATCGATATCATATTAAAATTGCAGGCAGCACGCCGCTTTATTTTAATGGGCCAGATGGTCGTCCGTTTGAAGTGCGTGCATGGCTTTGCCAAAGACCAGACGTTGAGAAGTTCGTGATATTAGATGATGAAACATTTTGGAAGTGGAATTGGCTGGAGTCGCATGTTGTATGCACTTCCTGCATGAAAACCGGCAGAGGAACCGGACTGGATCGAGAATGCGCACATAATGCAATTTTGATATTAGGCGGAGAGGATAATTAAAAATAAACTTTGTTTAGAGGGAGTTCTAAGATGGCAGTAAAGATAAACCAATATAAGTTTGATAAAATTTGTGGAGAAATGGCACAGGGGTTCGGCAGGATACAAAAAGGTGAAGAAAAAAATTATGAAGTAGTCTTCTTTCCAATGGAAAGTAATGCATTAAAGATTCACCGTAAATATCCGTCTTCAAGTGGACGTAGAATGTCTGAAGCTGTTTCTTTGGCGCTTTTTCAAGTAAAGCAGTATCTAACAGGAGAAGAGTACGATCTGGGTACATTTGAAACAGAGGATAATAAACGGCTTGTACACGCATTATTAATGGCATTTGACCCTTTTACAAACGACGAAATTAGAGCTCTATTGGGGAAATCATATAATTTAGAGGATAAAGAGGTATTAACGGAGTATTATAAAGTTCCGGTGCTTTGTTTAATACGTTTAAAAGAATCGGTTGATTTTTGGGAAAATGAAGGGGGATTAGATGGATATTTTTCATTTGTTGAAAGTACATTTGGCGCTACAGTGAAGAACGATGAAAAGTTTGATTTTACAGTTTGCGCAGATGAAAAAAAAGGCGGTTTATTGAGGAAAATTGCAAACTTAAAAGAAAAATTTTTCTCTTAATATTTAAAATTTCGAGTATTGTTATGGAGGAATGAATTTGAAATATACAGGAATGAAGCAGGGAATGCTGCCGGAAAATTTTTTTAAGGATAATATAATTGATGATCTTTCGCCGCAAATGTTTACATTTTTCAATGCAAAAATGTTTGCTGCTCCAGAGGGAAAAAAGTTACTGGATCGTACGCAGGAATTGTTGTTTGATTCAGAAAGACAAAAACTTATAAACGAAGAACGGCAATATATTGAGCATCTATCTAATCCGCAAGATATCCTGCGGTATATGAGAAAAATTAAAGATGTTAGTAATAGATGCCTGCTTATAGAAAAAGTGCTTGCGTATCAGGAAGAAGTTATACCTTTGATCATTTCTAAGCTGCGTACATCTGGCTATGATATTTTTATAGAGATGGCTGTTGTCGCAATGCTGCTGACAGATGAAAAATATTTGCATTTATTACAGGAACAGTTTGATGAAATTAGGAATCCTTATGCAAGATCGGAGGCATGTCTGGCGTTTGCAAGAGAGGGAAAAACAGAGTACACTTCTTTTCTATTAGAACAATTCAATCTGTTGAAAAAGAACTACAAAACAGAAAGTTATTATAACGGACCATTAATTGCGTTGTCGATTATTTATTCTAACGACTGTTAAGATTTTCCAATTTCTGCACAGCCCATATTATAAGCGGACAATATGGGCTGTGCAGAAAAGAAAACCTAATCGTTCGTGAGTATATAAGGATTAAAGGAGGGTTCTTTATTTATGAGAATCGCAGATATGCATTGCGACACAATATCTGAGATATGGGAAAGCAAAAGGCGCAACAAACCGCAGACGCTTTCACAAAACAATCTGCATATAGATATCCAGAAAATGAAGCAGGCAGGATATTTATTGCAGAATTTTGCTATGTTTGTGGATTTGCAGAAAGGTCTTGATCCATATGCGTATGTGAAGGAATTAATTGCGGTATTTTATGAGGAAATAGAAAAGAATAAAAATGACATTGCTGTTGCAAAGTGCTATCAGGATATTCTAAACAATAAGGAACAAGGGAAAATATCTGCGCTTCTAACGATTGAGGAGGGCGGCTGCTGCAAAGGGCAGCTTGAAAATTTAGAATTGTTGTATCAGTTTGGCGCGCGCATGATGACATTGACTTGGAATTATCCAAATGAACTTGGATTCCCTAATATTATGCAAACGCAGGCACAGGATGAAAACCCCTCCGTTGCTAACAGTCTTTGTGGTTTTGATGGTACAAACGGACTTACAAAAACGGGATTTTTGTTTGTGGAACACATGGAGGAGTTAGGGATAATTGTTGATGTATCCCATTTATCGGATGCGGGTTTTTGGGATATTGCCAGACACGCCAAAAAGCCATTTGTCGCAAGTCATTCCAATGCAAGAGCTTTATGCCGCCATAGGCGTAATCTTACTGACGAGATGATTCGGGCAATTGCAGAACATGGCGGTGTTGTCGGATTGAATTACTATGGTGCGTTTCTAAATGAGGAAAATGGGCAGTATTCCTCTGTGGCAAAAATTGCCGAACATGCACAGCATATTGTGCAGGTAGGCGGACAGGAATGTCTGGGGCTGGGATCGGATTTTGATGGTTTTGACGGCGGACGTGAGATGGAGAATTGTGCACAGATGGAAAAGCTGATTGCTGCATTGGAAAAGAAAGGCTTTACGGGAAAACTGTTGGATAATGTTTTAAATAAAAACGTATTGCGTGTGTATCGGGAAGTCTTGTAAAAACAGTACAATAAACGCTATCAATTTGTCCAATTCCAACCATCCGTTCATTTGAATTTGTTCGCAAAGAAATTGTCCTGCAAATGTCGAATTACACGTGGAGCTTTGCGATAACAAAGGATTTCACATTACGATTAGGCAGCAAAGAAAGGAATTACGTATGCAGCATACGCAAAGAACGATTGATCCACACCTTTTGCGTGCCATAGCAAAAGTAAGAGGAAGTGTTCCACATACGCCATATGATTTAAAGAAAATTAAGGTATTAGAATTAACAGAAAAAGAGGAAATGCCAGATGATGAAACAATACAGTTTTTTCGGTATAAAGAAAATGATTTTTCTGTGATCGCTGAGATGGAAAATCTGCACACATTGCTGTTTCAAACACGAAATGCATTAATGGTTGCAGATTTTTCTTTTCTTGAAAAATGCCAAAAACTCAAAAAGCTGGATTTAGTGCAGACGAATTTTACAGATTGTGCGCTGCTTTTATATCTTCCAGCACTTCGCTATGTCCGTTTGCCAGAACGAAGCCGCCTGATACATACACAAATTTTAGATATATTGCAGGCAAAAATTGAGTTTGCGGAATCTGTTTTTTACAATTATCCAATTGAGCAAATTGTGCAGACAATGAAAGAAAAAACAAAAAAGCTGGCTTTTGCAGTAACGGCTGAAAAAGACATAAAGCCAGATTTATTTGACTGCAAGTTTGGCGGTGTGCCATATTGGGATAGTACAATGGCATACCCCACAGACGCAGATGGCAATAAAATGATGCTTTTAGCGCAGATAAATTTCGAGCAGTCTACAGATACAGTACAAGAATGTTTACCACAACAGGGAATTTTGCAATTTTTTATTGTTTATAGTGTGGCGTGCCAATACGGATATGACTTTGATGAGCCGGATAATCAAAATGCATTCCGTGTAGTATATCATGAAACGGTTGATTATTCTGTTACTAGAGAGCAAGTGTTGGCATTAAATATTCCGGTTTCTACGGATAGGAAGAACGCCGCAGATGGGCTGATTGGTAAGGAAATTTATGTAAAAGTTACGCCGAAAGAAATGTATATGCCACCTGCGGTTTCTCGATTCGATACGATATTTCGTAGAGTTATCAGAGCATTAAAAGGGGAAGATATAGGCAAACAAAAGACGCGGACGATCTTAAATAAAGAGGATTTTTGTTATTTACAAAACACGTTAACTTATCATGGGAATCATATGCTGGGATACCCAATTTTTGAAAGTAATTTTGTAAAAGAAATACCGAAATATTATGATACCATGCTGCTTCAAATTTATTTGGAAGGAAAGAAAGACTTAGAGCCTGTGCTTTGGATGGAGGAGGGCGTTGTCTATTTCTTTATCAATAGCAAAGCGCTGGCCAATCGGGACTTTCGCAAAGTATTGTACTATTGGGATACGATTTAGAAAATAATAAGGAACTGTTAAATTGAATAGAGGAGATTTCGATCAATGGAAATTGCAGTTTTATCAGATATACATGGAAATTTTGAAGCGTTTCAGGCTTGTATGGATTATGCACTTGCGCGGAATATTTATACTTTTTTATTTTTGGGTGATTATTTGGGGGAATTTGCGTATCCGCAGAGAACAATGGAGTATATTTATCATATACGCGATCGTTACCAATGCACGTTTGTCCGCGGAAATAAAGAGGATTATTGGCTGAATTACCGTCGTTGCGGAGCACAGGGCTGGAAACAATATGATTCCACAACAGGTTCATTGTATTATATCTATCATTCTTTAACGGAAAAAGATTTTTTATTTTTTGAGCAGATGAAAGCTGTGGAAACAGTACAGTTCGGTGATATAGAACCAATTACAATCTGCCATGGTTCACCGCGTAGAATCAATGAAAAATTGCTGCCGGAGATGGAAACGACATATGAAATAATGGAACAAAGCAACACACGCCTGATTTTATGCGGGCACACGCATATCCAAAATAAGATAGAATATCAAGAGAAAGCGATACTAAATGCAGGATCGGTCGGATTGGCACTTCACAGTAAAGGCACGGGGGCACAGTTTATGATTTTGTCACAAGACGGGAGCTTGTGGAAAGAAGAATTTCTGACAGTGCATTATGATGTTGAGAAAGAAATTGCACGATTGCATGAAGCAGGACTTGATAAAATCGCTCCGTATTGGTGCAAAATGACAAAAATTGCGCTTCGGACAGGCGAAGATTCGCATTCTTTCCTTTTAGATAAAGCTATGGAAAAATGCAAACAAAAGCAAGGCGAATGCATTTGGCCCAATATACCAGAGCGTTATTGGGAAGAAGCATATCAGGAGCTGTATGGAGCTGTTGATTAAAGAAAATATTTTTGTTTGTAAAAGGAATGGCGATAAGAGTGAAAGAACTTGATAAAACTTTCATACTTTTTGCCATTCCTTTCCAAGGCACAAATAAATTGTGAAAGTTTTGTCAAATTCTTTCACTCTTGTGCCTTGGAAGTAACAGTTCAGCTAGGTCTGCGCATTTACTGCGCTGACCGTAATAAAATGTAGTGATTGGAGGTATCCAGCCCATCGCGAAGCGATTTCCAATGGCTGGATACGTAACAGTTCAATGGGTTATCTGAACTGTTACCCTTGGAAAGGAATGCAAAAAATATGCAAAATAATAATGTATATCAATATACGAAAATTCGGGATAATATTTGGCAGATTGCAGAGGATAATGGTGTTTTTTGTACCTTGATTCAAGGAAATGAAAAGGCACTTTTAGTTGATACCGGATTTGGACGGCGCAATTTGCGGGCGTTTGTGGAGAATATTGTGAAAACGCCATATATGGTGGCAAACAGTCACGGGCATCCGGATCATATCGGCGGAAATCATTGGTTTGCATCGGTTTGGGCAGTCCGCGAGGAATGGGAGGTTATTGGATATTTTTCAGAAAATCCGCAGACATACCAATTAAAGGAACTATTCATCGGAGAAACAATTTCATTGGGAAATCTTCATATAGAAATTGTGCCTTTATTGGGGCATACAAAAGGTTCTGTCGGCTTTTGGGTGCTAGAGGAGCGCCTTTTGATTGCTGGAGATGCCTTAAATGAAGGTTTGTGGCTGTTTAATTATGGAGCGCTGTCAATGGCACAGTTATATCAGACACTGCAAAATACTATAAAACTGGATTTTGATACTTATTTATGTGGTCATAGCAGCGAGGAATATCCAAAAGAAAAGCTGTTAGCACATATTCGCAATATCAAGAATTTAAAAGTTGATGAAAGCACCAAGGAGAATACAATCGGATTTGAAACCTACCACAGCATTTATCAAGACCGCTGCGGCAGGTCGGATATTGTGTTTACAAAGGATAGAGTGCAGGGAATGGATATGTTATCCAATTAGAACGTGTTTTCCTTCAAAAGCAAATCCATATTTTCGGATGCGGTTGTTTGCAATCCCTTTTGCCTGTAACGATGCGGCGTAATTTTTTTGCTCTATCTGCAAAAGCGCCGCAGCGACGGTGTCTGCTAAGGTGGTTTCCTCCTCTGGTTCATGGACTTTAAATTCTAGGATGATTGCATTATCCTGCTGCGAATAAGGTTCAAGCATTACGTCGTAGCGACCAAATCCACTTTCGCGGTTAGATGTAATCATGTATCTATCGGATAAATTAACCAATAACCCTAATACAAATCCATGATAAAACCGTTCTGGTTCTACTTTAGCAGAGGGTTTATTGCCCGTGTCAAAATAGCTGAAGGTTGCAAGTGCAATATCATTGATATAATGGTTCATTGCTTTTTTGTCATTTGCCAACAAGGCTTTGATAAAATCATTATAGGAAGCAGTGCTGTTTCCAAACCAGCTTTCAATAATATTTTCAAACATAATGTGTACTTCTTTATTGGTAAGCTTTAAATCGTATTCTTCTTTTCCGGATTCTTCATCAATAGTATGCTTTTCCACAGTGAGATATCCGCTTGCAAGCAATAGACTCCATATTGCAGAATCGTTATGATTTAGTTGATTAAATACGATTTGTTCATCTATTTTGGTATGGAGTAGACCGCCTTTTAGAAGATTTTCCATAACCATTTTGATATCTTTGCTGCCTTCGCGGATTAGTTTACTGACAAGACTGTTGCTGCTGGTATTTGCCCAGTAAGCAGAGAATGTTCGTTTTTTTAAATAATTAATAATAGACCATGGATTATAAATATTTTTGGTACTGCCAAAAGTAAAACCATCATACCAGTCTTTTACTTTGGTTTCCTTTTGGATAAGCCCATATTCATGCAGCGCAGCCGTTACCTCGGTTTGCGTAAAGCCAAAGGCTGTGGTGTATTTATCAGATGTTGCTGTTATCACTTCGGGATTGTTTAAATCGGAAAAAACGGATTCTTTGCTAATTCTGGTTATACCTGTTAAAATTGCGCGGTCAAAATAGGGGTTGGTTTTAAAGGAGGCATTAAAAAGCTTCCTTATAAATGTTGTAATTTCATTCCAAAATCCGTGGATATACGCCTCTTGCAATGGTGTATCATATTCGTCAAGAAGGATTATTGGTTTTTTGCCATAGTAGCGATACAAAAAATCGGAAAGCTTATAGAGTGCGATTGCGGCATCGTTTTCATACATTTGTTCGGAAACTCGGTCAAAATAGGCTTTATCTCTATGTGTTAACACATCACAGTCCCTTAGAAATTGGTATTTATTATAGATATCGCTAAAAATTTGACAGATTGCAGTTTTGGTATTCTCGTAAGTATTTTCTTTTATGGAGGCAAAGCTGAGATTGAGCACAGGGTATGTCCCCTGCATTTGCTGATAGGTTTCTTCCTTCCAGATAGAAAGCCCTTCGAATA
This sequence comes from uncultured Lachnospiraceae bacterium, assembly GCA_965114465.1. Taxonomy (GTDB): domain Bacteria; phylum Bacillota; class Clostridia; order Lachnospirales; family Lachnospiraceae; genus COE1. Next base: position 3,260 of record CBCOYO010000063.1, on the reverse strand, counting down.
AATTACCGCAGCCAGCATATTGAATCGAAAAAAACTGCTCTATCATACTCATATTCAACGTTTTCCCAAAGCGTCTAGGGCGTGTAATCAGAGTAACATCATCTCCGTTTTCCCACCATTCTTTAATAAACATTGTTTTATCAATATAAAAATAATGATTTGTGATAAGTTTCGCAAAATCCTGTCCGCCAATGCTGATTGTTCTTGCCATATTCACCATATTTTCCTTTCAATTCAATTGCCGATTTTTACTATTATATCATGGTGTATTGGCTTTGTCAGTTATAAAATGTAAATTTAGTTATCGTTCTTAGATTATTTTTTGTAGTTCGATTATGGACAGAAGAGTGAAAGAATTTGTCATTACTTTCACAATTTGTTTGTGCCTTGGAAGGGAATGGCAGAAAGCGTAAAAGATTTTGATAAAACTTTCACAATTTGTTTGTGCCTTGGAAAGGAATGACGAAAAATATGAAAATTGTTGTATGACGGACAAATCTGTGCAAATTTTAAAATTTTTCAAAGAAAAATTAAGGTTTGCCTATCTAATAAGTGTAAAGTAAATAATACTAGCGACCGTTAAGATTTTCCAATTTCTGTACAGACCAAATTTATAGGCGGACAAATTGTGCTGTGCAGAAAAGAGAATTGAATTGTTCGTGAGTATAGAGAGGAGCAGTTAATGGATATTTTAGTATTTAAAGCCAAACGGCGTGATAAGGAAGCCTTTGGGGAGCTGATAAGATTACATACCCCTAATATGTATAAGGTGGCAAAAGCAATTTTAAAAAATGATGATGATGTTGCGGATGCAATACAGGAAACGGCCCTTTTATGCTGGGAAAAGTTGGCGTCATTAAAGAAGGATGCATATTTTAAAACATGGATGACGCGTATTTTAATTAATAATTGCAATGCAATTTATCAGAAACGAAGCCGGATTATCTCCGGTGAAATTTTGCCGGAAGCAGGTGTTGAAGAGCCAGAGTATGCATCTGTTGAATGGCAGCAGTTTTTGCAGTGCCTGGATGAGAAATATCGTGTTGTGGTAGTTTTGCATTATGTTGAGGGATTTAAAATCCGAGAAATTGCGGAAATTCTGCAAATCAATGAGAATACAGTAAGCACAAGACTTGCCGCGGCGAGGCAGAAAATGGAAAAGCAGTACAGCCAGAAATCACAAAAAAAAATGCGGATTGTTTAAGGGAATGAGAGGAGATGATTTTTAATGGGATATTTTGACAATATGGTGAAAAAAATGCAACAGGATAATGCTGTACCACAGAAGATATGGGATAGACTTGAAATAACATTGGAAAACTTACCGGATTATCCTTGTAAACAAAACGGCACAGAGATGGAAATAATAGGAAATCACAATATGGAAAATATAAATAGAAAAACCATTATAGAAACAAAAAAAGAAGCTGGAAATACAGCAATAAAAACTGGAAAAGAAGCTGAAAATGGAGCAATAAAAACGAAAAAAGAAGCTGGAAATTCAGCAATAAAAACGAAAAAAGAAGCTGGAAATGCAATAAGAGGAACGAGTAAAAAGTCAGGGAAATTACCAATATGGAAAAAGGCTGGGGCAGCAGCAGCAGTTCTAATTGCAGGTTTTGTGGTGTGCTATTCCAACCCTGTTTTGGCATCTAAAATCCCGTTTCTCAATAAGATTTTTGAACAAATAGAAGATATAGTGCCATTTTCTGGTGATTACAGCCAAAAGGCAGATTCACTGATACAGGAGGGCACAGATACAAATTTAATAGAACGGGAAGGGCAGAGCGCAGCATCAGATAAAAATAAGGCTGTCAGTACCGAGGGCGTAACAGTTACGGACAACGGCATTACGATTACTGCATCCGAAGTGTATTGTGACGGATTATCTGTTTTTTTATCTGCGCAGGTTTACGCTGAACAAGGCGGATTTAGCAATATCCCCGCTCATTATGTTTCAAATACAAATGAAAATAGTACAGATATGATGGCTGATATGCTTTATCTAAGAGGAGATTGGAAGTTATCAGACGAGAGCGAATGGTATCCCTTAACAGCATATAGCTTAGAGGGAAAAGTAATAGATGACCATACATTTGCGGGAATGTTAAAATTGGATATGAATGCACAAAAGATAGAACAAGGAAACATTACATTACAGCTTTCAAGTATTGGATGGGATGATACCACCATATCGAATCCAGACAATATTGCGGAAGCACATCGGATAGATGGAAATTGGAACTTTAATATTCCTTACCACACGGATATGGAATCTGTAAAAGAAATCGAAGTTAACCGCGCAGCAAACGGATTTACAATCAAAAAAGTTTTTGTTTCTCCGTATCAGGTCGTTACCTATATCGACACGCCGACAGAATATATAGAAAAAAATATCACGCGCGCGGATTATGAAAAAAAGCTGGGTTTAAAAGAAGGAGAAGAAGCACCCGATATGGATTATCAGCAATATATAGAAATTCAGACAACCAGAAAGCAGCCATGCGAAACCGTTGTCTGTAACCAAGACGGAGAACTCCTTCCAATGGGCGATATGTCAACAACTTCTGGTATTACGACGTTTGCTGTAAATCAGAAAACATTATCAACGCTTTATATTTATCTTTTTACAGATTATGAAGATTTTAAGAATGCTGATGGGACAATTAATATGGAATTGGCGGCACAAAGAGCGATAGTTTCGGCAGAGATTTCTTTGGATTAAATTTGTGCGTCTTGCCAAAACGCAGATGCGGTTATACTGGAATTAAAAGTGTGGAAGAATTGATAGAACAATTCCAACCTTTTACCCCTAAAAACAAACCACTTAGTAAAAAGCTCTTTACAGAAGTGGTTTGTTTTTTTATGATGGTTATACTAAGGAACGGTTAATAAGTTACTTATGACAATTACTTGTCTAAATGCCCATCTGCGGCATCAGAAAATCTTGACATAAGGCATTGCACTTTATGTCTTTGCCTGCTATATCTGCGATTTTCTTCTTTGAAGCTGAACATTTATACGGCGTACTTGTCACAAGTAATTTCTGAACAGTTCCTAAGCGTTGAAAAGACTGACGCTAAGTATAACTATATACACACAGCCGCACAGAGGGAAATTCCCATTTTGCGGCGTGCGGTCGGCGCAACAAAACGGCAAATATTTTTGCTGTATTGGGTATCTATCACGAAAGCGCGCCTGCATAAGGAACTGTAGAAAAATAAGTGACACATCTTGCTTGTCTATTTCTCCAATTTTGC
>CBCOYO010000062.1:0-19409 GCA_965114465.1 uncultured Lachnospiraceae bacterium | reverse complement strand
CAGATAACCCATTGAACTGTTACGTATCCAGCCATTGGAAATCGCTTCGCGATGAGCTGGATACCTTCAACCACTACATTTTATTACGGTCAGCGCAGTAAATGCGCAGACCTACCTGAACTGTTACGAACTTTTTCCAAAAACAAATTTCCTGCTTTGCTTAACAATATATAAAACTTGTCTTGCCAAAACGTATTCTGTCCCCTGGTTCTACGGGAACGGGCGTATTGATATCCAACAGCACGCCATTTTTTACTGTACCATTAGTAGAATTTAGATCGCAAAGATATACTCTGCCGTCACGTTCCTCAAAGCGTGCATGCATTTTGCTAACTGCATTGTCTTGAATCACATAGTCGGCAAAGTTGCCAAGTTTTCCAATGGTCAACGGAAGGTTTTCCAATGATATTGCCACTTCTCTGCCATTTATTCTGCCACGCAGCATCCGTTCCTCTACAGCATTGCTGCCAAGACAGACAGTTTCTCCGCATGGCTGCATTTGTTCTAAATTGTTATTCTTATTTAAGAGATTGTTATTTTTGTTATATCCCCTATTATTTTCCCAATTTCCTATGAAATCAGCCTGCAAAGATGATGAGAATTGATTCCATGTTTGTTGTCCGTTTGAGGTTATTGGATAGCAATTTGCAGCCGCCGGCATATTAGAATCTGCATAATTTGATGCCTGCACTCGATATCCTTGATGCAAATAGTCCTGTTGTTCTTCGTCGTCATCGCCCTCCTGTAAATCCTCTACCTGCTTTGCATAACGCTTCTTTTTAACGTAGCTAACCCAAAATATTATGCCAGACATCCCCGCCATAGCAATTGCACCAAATAGATATAGTTCTTGATTTCCCTTTAACTCAAAAATCTTAAAATATCGGGCACTTACAATCAATCCAGCAGCGGTAAGAACCAACAAAATACAAAAAATCCCGCCGATTAAATCACCTGTTCCTTTCGATGATTGCAATTCCTGTTCGGTATCATCTTCACCAGCATTTTCTTGATATGTATAACCAAAGCTATTCTCTTTTGGTTTTGGAGTTATCTCATTAACCATATTATAAATTGGCTGTACTTTGGAATCCGCTGTATTATCTATCGGTGATTCCTGTGAGGCATATTGATCTGTGGAATACCCTATATTATTTTTTCCTGCCATCGTTACAATTACGTGCTCCATCATTTGACGAATTTCACCCAGTACATAATTGGGATTGCGTGTATAACGGTAAACTTGATATCCCAGCATAACCGCCTGTTCGTCTGCATGATCTATTTTTGTCAAAAGCTCGTCAATAAATTCCATAAAAGCAATGCGCACATCTCCTTTGTAATCAGGATAGTAAACAAAATAAGGCTCCATACGTTCTACATTAATATAAATATATTCTGGTTTTATAATAACCTGTGAACCATCTAGCAAATACTCCTCCAACCGTTCAAATAAATTAATGCAGCCAAGCAGCAGCACACGAAGTTCATGAATCCGGATTTCTTTTTTTGCCCAAAGTCTGTCCAACGACTGCAGGGAATTAATTTCATAATAATATTTGCTTTCCCCATTAACCATTCTATGCGTTATCGGAATCAATCCTGCTATATCGTTCTCTAAAAGCATTTTCAGGCGGTAATCTTCTCCCTTTGTTTCATTGCTGCCAAAGAAATCACATTTACTTAAAATCATGTAATTATGGTTCATACTTCTTTCAAAGCTTTTGTTTGGCATATCCTGCACCATTTTTCCACCTCCCTATGCGCTTCGGCGCACATACCAATTAATATCTGAAAGTTGTCTTCCAAACTTCATTCCCTTTCCTGCTTAAAATCGCTTATTCTTTCACCCCAAATGCTAAAATAATATGCTGCTTTTATACGCTATTGGGGTATCAAATGATTTAATATTCTAATTCCTCTAATCGTCTTTGTTGGTCTGCACCGCTTTGCCTTGCTGGTTACTTTCATAAAAAAATCCAAATCCGTTACATATTCTCCCAGCCATGATAAAAGCGGCATATTCACTGTACCGCTGTATGAAACAGTGACATAATCCGCTGTTACAGTCACTTGATGGGTTAAATTCTGCAACGCAAAAAGTTTTCCGTCTACCAGCCTGCCTGCCGCATTTTCTGCCGCCTGATATGCCTCGCCTGCCGTTTTGAAATGATTTCCACTTCCCCGAAGCGCCGCTTCATAAGCGCTTTGTTCCATAATGCAGCGGTCATAACTATAAAACGCCAGAAAAATCATCATTGTAGTAAATAAAAATACCATTGGCAATATCAACGATGCCTCCACAGTAAAATATGCTGGCTCGCTTTTCTTTTTCATATCGTGCATTTTCCTTTCTATAATCACACTATTTCAAGATGGTCTAACACCTTGCTTCGATTTATATGATATCTTGTACAATCAAAGCTTATTGTGCCAGCCCCATTTATACTAGTACAGCATTGTATAAATAACGAAGTAATAGGTGCTTGAATTTTGTGCCAGAACAAGACGGAGGAAGGAGGCGGAGCGGTAGCTATGATAACTGACGACAACACAATGCTGGGGCAAAAGGCAGGTGCATATTACTCGATTATTAATGTAATGCTGTACTAAATAATCCGCATACTAATATATGCAATATATCCCACAAAAAGCGCTGGAAGAAACGGAAGTTTTGTATGGCGTTTTCCTTTTTTTAATATCAACAATGCGGCCGATATAATTGCCATAATCCATGATGCCAAACACACAACCGCTAAGCAGCCACGAAAGCCCAATAGCGAACCGATTGCGCCCAATACCATTCCGTCGCCACGTCCTATCTGTCCACGGCTGGCAATCGAAATTCCGACGATACACAATCCAACTGCCGCACCCCCTAACGCATTCAATAATCCAAAATGTGTTTTAAATGGAATCCCAATTAGACAAATCAGCGTTAGTATCAATATCTGTCTGCGACTAATCTCCCTTTTACGAAAATCTCTAATTCCCGCAAAAAATAGCAGTATTCCAACACATAATAATATTCCAAGATAAATCAAACTCATAAATCCTTCCCCCTCTATTCCTTAATAATCACAAACGATTCAATTTGTCAATAAATACAAACCTGCTGCCCATTATCCTGTGTTACTATTCACTGCTTCTGGCTGCTTAATCGAATAACGAAAAGCCATCTTCCCTACTCGCCGCGCAACCCACGCGCCACCTTAGCGGCATATTTCCTCTGCATGGGGCTGCGCATAGTAATGGCATTTGCGTATTCCAAGCTGCCTGCGGCGAGGCACAGAAGCTTTTCTATAATTTACTGTATGAGGTCGTAAATGCACAATTTTTTGCGCATTTCGACTGTGAATAATTATTATCCTGCACATTTGCTGCATCCGCCCCGCCCTCCGGCTTCTGATATCGGCACTGCAAGGATTGTACGCTTAAGTTTGTTGCACTGTAACGTTGCATGATAGCGTGTACCATATTGTGTTATATAGACCGTATTTTGGCAATGGCTGCCGCAACTTTCGCATGGATAGTAAATCGCGCCACTTTTATTGCGCATTTCCTCCAAAAAATCTATGTCAATTGCTGAAATTGAAAGTTTTAAATAAGTACAGCTTTTCGATTTGTGATAAACTGTCCCTTCTGGCGTAATATATACAATTTCTTCCTCTCCGGTCGCACTGCCTCCACAATTTGCATTGTCATAACCCGTCCATGCTCGTGTCCGAATGCGGTTATAGAATTGTGCTTGTGCAAACCCTACTGTTGCAACCGGCGGCTTAACTTGATACACAGCAACCAAATCTATAATATCGTTATTTTCCATTACTTTGGAACGTATCCAACTAATACTATTTGCACCGCCTGCTAGCGGTGCTTGATTCAAATATCCATTTCCAAGTGTATTGCGGACTTTATTCTGCGCATATAGATAGGTAAGCCCAAGCGACGCCGCTTTTCCGGTGTCACTGCCTGCCAGTTCCCGATATTCATAACCATATATCGCCATTTCCTTTGCTGTTGTATGCATTGCTGCACTTAAATTGCTTTGTAAACGGTAAATTTCAATAATAGAAATTAAATTTAAAAATGCAAACAGGAAAAACGGAAGTACAAATGCCGCCTCAACGGTCATGCTTGCCTGATATCTATTATTTATTCTTTTATCCATTTGTGCCTCCTGTAACTAATTTCCTATTTTGGCAAAGGGGCAAGGGGATATTCTTTCTGTGGGATTGTTGGAGAAATTTTGGACTTTTCTAAGAGCTTCGGCGCCTCCTTTCCTTTTTATATTTATTTTGCTTTTATATTTATTTTGCTTTTATAATGATTTAGCTTTTATATTTATCTAGCTTTTACATCTATTTTGCAAATCTGCTTCCACACAAAAAGAATATCCCTTTACCCCTTTGCCTGATTTTTTACGATATATTTTTTATATAAATTTTAAAGTCTACTCATAGCACATCTTTTTCTGAAAGACAAATTCATGTCCCTGTGCATCCATAAATCCAAAGTCTGCTTTAATGTAATCAATACATTGATCTATCCGAAAGTTTTCATTTCCTTGCGTTTTTCGCATATCCATTTCAACAATATCGAGGCTTCTAAGCACTTTGTCTTTTTTATCCATCAGCCCTATAAATATTCTTAAATAATCTTGATAGGACAAGCCATTTGCATTGTCTTTACTGCCTGAAAGTTCCTTGTCAAACAAATTCGTTAAACCCAGACACCAATCGCTGCTATTCTTTAACAAAGGCACTTTTCCATTATCTAACAGCGTGCGCACATCTACAACAGCTTCTGCCAGCGCCCATACTGCAAGAATAATATACGTTAATATATCTGTAAGTTCCGGCACAAGCAGCAGCGTACAGATAATCGCTGCAATTGCTCTAACCTCCGCACTTTTACCGCTGTCATTATTTAAGTAAATAAAATTGGATACTGCACGAAGCGCAAGCAGGCGTTCTACACAGGTACGTAGGTTCGATACATCGCTGTCCTTTCCATATAAAATATATTCCAACTGATATGCAAGAAATCCCTCCGCCTTTTTATTTGTATAGCTGCCGCACATTTTCATTAAATATTCGCCATAAATTAATTCATCATCCAGACCATCAGCCGCCGGTGCGCCTTTATGAAGACCTACGCCTTTATTTGCATGATTTGCTTTTATACGCTGTGATATATACTCGCTTTTATGAATCGTTGTGCCAGATATCGAACTCCCCTCCGGCATTGCCAGCGCAAGCACACCATCTCCAAGCAAAGAATCGGATACATCTGTTACCTTTTCATAAGAATAACCTTCCTCACTTTCAGAACCATATTCAACAATTTCTTTTTCTGCCAGAGTTTCTTCAAATACACTTTTTTGTTCCGCTAATTCGCCAGCAATATCCCTTGTTGCAAGTTCATTACCATTTACTGTACTTAAATACCCTTTAACAGTAGATATTAAATCACCACCATAGGCTGCTTTCATATATTGCACAGCCTGTGATTTCCATACTGCACCATTGTTGTCACTGGCAAAGGATACTTCTTCCAACTCTAAATAGGGATTGCTAAGCTTTAGCAGCGTATCAGCCACCAAATACGGCAAATCTGTATCTGGATTCATATTGTAGTTCATATACTCTTTTAAGTGCGTTTCTGTCTTTCCAATCCCGCCGCTGCTGCCGCCATATGAACTGTCTATAAAGAACAGTTCATATTGGTTGAGCAGTTCCCGATGATATTCTGCAAAGATAGAATCCATGCCTAAATCCGCCACCAGTTCTGCCTGCGCCCTTACAGCGCCTATCGTTGCGCCCTCAATTAAAGCTAACAGCAACGATAGGATAATTCCAAAGGTGAGAGATAAATAGATGGTAAGATATGCTCCCTCCACGGGCTTTGTATTGAATTTAGATTTTGTTTGCATTGGTCTTGATTTTCTTTAAGATCGTATCAACAACGCTCTTGATTGCATCCTTAAACAAGGCTACCAAGGCAATCAACACGACAATAATCAATACCACCTCAACTGTTCCCATTCCGTCTTCCTCTTTTAAAAAGCTTCTTAAATTTCTCATAATAATTCCTCTCTTTTTTTATTTTTAATATTTTATTTTCATATTCCTATATGGAGCTGTAAGAAAATAAAGTAATTACCTCAATAGCCAGAATAATACATTATTGGAAATTTACATTTTCTTACGGCTCTCTTTATCTTTTTAAGTTTTACTGCTTCATTCCCAGCAAATTCTCTTTCGTTTTTAATCCATATTTACGAGTTCCCTATTCCGTTTTTTATGCTGTTGTATCCACATTCCATTACCGTCTATCCACATAATTTGGGAGGTTGTACACATAACATAGATGTTTAACCCCTTTTTTCAATTGATCGGTTATCTTAAAAATATGTTTGAAATGCAGGCATCATAATAATTACCATAATCATTCCCAACAGCAGCATCATTGGTGCTAAAAGCTTTGTGCTTGCTCTTTCGCCGAGTTTTCTTGCCATATGCTTGCGTTCCTCGAAAGCATCTGCTGCTTCCTCTCTTAACAGCACTGCAAGATTGGTTGCGCCTTTCCTAACGTTCTGCGACAGCATGGCTGCAAGCTTATTATAGCTTGATATCCTGCACCGTCTGCCAAAACGTTCATATGCTTTTGTCTGAGCTACACCGTTTTCCATTTCATAGATGGCAAGCAGCATTTCTTCATAAGCGTACCGCTTTTTTCCGGTTTCCTCCCGCTTATCCTTATAATCTGCTACCACCTTATTCCATGCATTTGGCACTGTCATACCAGCCCCCAGCAAAAGCGCCAATGAACTTACAATCTCTGGATAGTCCATGCGCATTTGTTCTTCGCGCGCTTCAACTTTCTGATGTAAATCTTTGTCTGCACCACAATATAATACCAGCGCAAGCAGCGGCGTTGCCACAAGAAACAGCAGTCCATTATAACTTCTTGGATAACGCCAGTTTACAGCATTTCCTTTTATTTCTGACGGTAGTGTCATAAATTCGCTGTTCCGACTGTTCTGTTCCACTTCCTTTAGCGCACGCTCCATAAGTTCTGTTTGACTTGCTTGTATTGCCTTAGAATATACCATACAATTTACAATATGCTGCATTTCATAGCTCCCACAACTTATAACTGCGGTTAATTCCACTAACTGTGGCTGTTTTAACGTTTCTTTCTGAAGGCATCCCTCGTAGTCAAAATATTCCTCGTCAACCTGCCATTCAATCCAAAACGGAAAACCTTTGATTTCCTCCACCAGCCTTATATCATAAGCAATATGGTCAAGGCTTGTATTTTCCCCCAGCATTGCAGCTTCTAACAATGGAAGTAATTCTCCTGCCATTGTGTCAAGTTCCTGTGTTGTATAGCTTTTTTCCTCCAATTCCAGTGAAAGTTGCAGATTACTTTCTTTATTTTCTGCTACCAGCCTTACATTTTTTGCACCGCTGCCATAAGCATTGCGGTACAGCTTATTCTCTGCAATTTCTGTATGCATACCTTCCTTTAGCCACAATGCCAGCGATAATGCAACACCGACAAGCAATACCATACTGCAAAGCGCAAATTTACGGAGTACATATTCCTTCTGCCGCTGCTGTGTATTACCAGCAGGTTCTAAGGTCTGCAAATCCTCCCGCACAGCGCTGTTATACAGAATTTTGTCCGGCTTATTTTTCATGCGCTCCATTTTGTGATACAGCCATTTTGCCAGCCTGCCGCCCATTTCATCACCTCCTTTCCATATGCAGAAGCAAATTACTCCCGCGGTTGAACTGTTCAAAAATTACTCGTGATAAATCATTATAATAAGCAAATTATAGACAGTTTCTAAATATCTATATCAAGTATCCTATCAGATAATCGACAAGCAATACCATATACTGCCAATCCCACTGTCATAATTATCCAGCCAAAAAGATTGTGATATAATGGTTTAAAATATCCTTTTGAAGTCAGGGATATATAAAAGATAATAAAGAATGGAATATAACGCATAATGGTCTGCTCCATTTTCTTTTCACTAATTACTGTTTCAATCTCCCTGCGCACTTCCTGTTTGTCACCAATAATCATTGCTGTATTGGCAATAATCGTCCGAATATCGCCGCCGCTGCGCTTTGATATCTGAAATATATCTGCAAAATCTCTGATATCGTCTACGCCGCTGCGTTTTGCCAAATTCAGCAGTATCTCCTCTAACTGTTCATTGTTATTGAGTTTTCGGAGCATTAAACTTAGTTCTTTAGCCATTACAGATTCTTTTCCATACAATATCACAATATCCTGATACGATTCGCGGAAAGCATTTTCTACGCTATAACCTGCCTGCAAATTCGAGGATACACTTAAAATAACCTCTCGAAACTCCTTTTCTAATCGCTGTCTGCGCTGTTTACAAAGCTGTTCTTTCTTTTGCTTTAACGATAACCCCACAAGCGGCATTAAGAAAAACCATGCAATTACACTGTTGTAAAACAAATAACTTACCATTGCCGCAAAGACAGCGCCAAACGCAAAATGAACTGCAACCTCCTGCCAACAAAACACATATTCGTTATAGTCAGTAACCGGAGGCAATCGGCTCCTTATCTTTATTTTCGTTCGCATCTGCAACCACATTTGCATTCACCTCCTCTCTCCATACAATTCCTGCTGCCAGCAGTTTATCCATATGCAATAGGGGATTTTCTGTTTTTAACTCCCCTAATATCCGTCCTGCCTCCTCTCCAGTTTCATAAAACACATACAGCGGTCTTGTCACAATTTCCCCCTCCTGATATGCGATAATTTCCGTAATTTCCATTACCCTTCTTGACTTATCGCGCAGCCGCCCCAAATGTACAATAATATCCACACCAGAGGCAATCTGACGCCGCACAGCCGCAAGCGGCAAATCCATTCCCATTAGTACCATTGTTTCTAGGCGTGTCAGCATATCCCTTGCAGAGTTGGCGTGCCCTGTACTTAAAGAACCGTCATGTCCTGTATTTAGCGCCTGCAGCATATCAATCGCTTCGCTCCCACGTACTTCGCCCACGATTATTCTGTCCGGTCTCATGCGCAAGCTTGATTTAATCAAATCCCGAATTGTAATTGCCCGTGTTCCCTCGGCATTTGCATTCCTTGTTTCAAGCCGTACTAAATTAGGAATATCCTGCAATTGCAGTTCTGCGGAATCCTCAATTGTTATAATACGCTCACTTTTAGGAATATACTGCGATAATGCATTGAGAAATGTTGTTTTGCCAGATCCAGTTCCACCACTGATAAAAATATTATATCCAGCCGTTACCAACCGTTCTAAATCGTCTGCTGCCTCCTGCGTAATCGAGCCAAACCGCAGCAAATCTGCCATTGCAATTGGATGGTCAGGGAAACGCCGAATCGTTACAATTGGGCCATTTAACGCCACTGGCGCAAGCACAATATTGACACGTGCCCCATTTTCCAGTCTTGCGTCGACAATCGGGGAAGCTTCATTAACTACCCTGTTACACTTTGCGACAATCTGCTGTATTACATCCTCCAGCTTTTCCCTTGTTTCAAAGCCTTTTTCCCACTGGGTAATCTCTCCTGCTTTCTCCACAAATATATTGTCTGTGCCATTTATCATAATCTCTGTTACATCATCGGATTCTATTAGTTCCTGCAAGACATCCATTTTGCGGATAGAATAAAACACGCTTCTGCCAAGTTCCTGCCGTTCTCTTAGAGAAAGTGCATTGCTTCTGCCAATGCCGACTACTCTATCGTCAATCATTTCCTGCACTTCATCATCTGTTACCTCGCGGGATAAATCAATTTTTCCACGCACCTCGTCATAAATTGTGCGTCTACATTGTTCATACCTATTATTCGCATTCATATTCCTGCAATATCCCTTTCATATATGCACCAAGTTCTGATATAGACAATTGTTCTAACGCTGCCCCCTGTGCTTCCCAATTTCCTTGTAAAGCCAGAATCGTCGATTTTTCTATAATTTCACCATGCTCTTTGGCAAGCAATAAATTCTGAAATTGATGTAGCATTGCCTGCTCACGTACTGCTGTCTTGCCGTTTACAAGATACACTCTGTCGCTGCGTTCCAAAATATGATAAAACCCTTGGCAGACTTCTGTTAAGTCAATTACAATATGCGTATAATCCCCACTGTACAGCAATGTATCTAGCACATTCTGCCAATCCTGCTCGTCAAGCTCCATTAAATCCATGTAATCCAGCGCCGGCGGCAGATAGTCCATTCCGTGTATTGTATGTTTCATCCCTTCCAATTTATATAACAGCTTGTCGGAATGTTTTAATACAAAATACATAAAGTCTGTAATATCCGCATTATATTGAATGCCCAGCAGTTCTTCAAAGCCCGAAAACGCTGATAAATTCAGATACAATACTTTTTTGCCCCAATCTGCCAAAAGTTCTCCTGCACACAGTGAAGCGAGTGTTTGCCCACTGTATCTGCTTGGCGAATAGAAGCAGATAAGTCTTGTACGGTTTTTTCCGCATCGGACTGCGCTTGCGCACGCTTCATCTAATGCAAATGCATCCAGCGCCTGCCGTATCAGTGCTTCCATTGACTGATATTTTGACAGAAATGGGATTCCTTTGATTCCGCTTAAACCATCTTCCTGCAAAATAAATGTTTTTAGCGCATGAATTTCCTCTGCTTCCGTATTATATGTATGCTCACCGATTAAAAGGATTTCAAAGCATTCCTCCTGACTTGCCGCAACAGCTTGGCAGACAGATCCAAACACTAAGATTTCAAAACCTGCTGGCTTTTTCTTTAATAGATAGGCTTGCAGCATATCCAAATACTGCCCGTCCCTGTCACATACTGCCAATTGCTTCTCTCTCATTTTAACCCTCCCTGTTTTCTTCTTTCTTATTGCAAAACTCCCTGCTTCCAGCATAACTAATAAACACCCAAAACCATTAGCACAGCTCCTACAAGCGCTGGCACTGATAAACGGATTACACTCCTTGGCTGCAAAGTACCAACAATATACGCATCAACTGCCCCTGTTAGCGCCGCTTTGCGCAGATACCTTCCCAGATAAAACAAGCGCTGCCTGCTTTCTGTAAAGCATATCATCTTAAAAACCGATACTGCTCCTGCTATCAGCATACTGACAAACAGATAGTCCAGCAGCCGCTTTCCCTGCAAAAAACACGCAGTCATAATAAACAGCTTAACATCTCCTGCGCCAAGTCCCCGCATCAAATAAAATGGATACAAAACCAGAAACAACAGCCCTGCCTGCGCCAAAGCTTTACCGACACCTGCGAAAGAATATGACATATATGTCATAACCAACCCCGCTCCAATTCCCAATAAAATACACACATTCGGAATCTTATAACGGCGCATATCCTCAAAAACGGCAGCACTTAACACACCTATGAGAATCCCCATAGAACCCCTTCCTTTCTTCATTCCAACACAAATATTTTTATTAAGAAACTATCTATACTCACAAACGATTAGATTTTCCTTTCTGCACAACACATATTGCCTGCTTATGCAATATGGGCTGTGCAGAAATTGGAAAATCTTAACGGTCGTTAGTATAACAGTTATTTCTTAACAGTTCCTAACGAATGATTTCCAGAAACAATTGTAATAATATTTCTATCGTTTGAAAATCTGCCGGAATCCGGCTGTGACTGCTTCACGAAATGATACTGGTATTGATTCCCCGAATTGTCATATTGGAAAATCAATCGGTGAAGCTTGAATACTTTTTCGATTATAGCAGGAAAAAAAATAATGTCCACTCGAAATGTAAAAATTAGAACAAGAAAATATTATTTGTTAATTTTTACCAATTTTTAGGATATTTTATAATGTTTTTTATCTATATTTCAGCGCATAAATCGCATTTTCTTCACTTATACTATCTTATAACAATTATTGGAAAGGACAGCCTCCTATGAAAACATATTTCAGCCTTAAACGGTTCTTAAAACTCAGTTCAGCGAATCCAGCCCCTGAACCAACTGCCCTTACGCCCCGCGATATGCTCCTTGCCGATATCGAAAAAACACAGAACGCTTTAGAGATTGCCTATAGCAATTTTGACAATGTAACCGATCCCGACCTGATTGACTGCTATATTTATGAGGTTAATTCTGCGCTAAAACGCTACCGCTTTTTGCTGCAGCAGGCATCATTAATGCAGGAACAAGAAAAACCAGACACACCCAAGGAGGATTTTCTCCCTGAGCATGAACTGGTTTCTCAACTTTGCCCTATACCAAGTAGCCTCTCTGTACACCAGAACTAACTAGGCTCTCGTTAATTGTCTTCTTATTATATGTTAAGCCTGCATATACACTTTGAATATTGTCCATAAGCGGCGCGGAGTTATCTTTTTTGCTGACACTTTGATAAGCTTTCAGAAGCTTCTTAAAAATAATTCTAATTGCGTTAAGGTTCTCCGCTCTGTTGCCGCTGATATTACTGGCAAGCTCTCTGTCTGCAAAATTATAG
This sequence comes from uncultured Lachnospiraceae bacterium, assembly GCA_965114465.1. Lineage (GTDB taxonomy): Bacteria > Bacillota > Clostridia > Lachnospirales > Lachnospiraceae > COE1. The sequence goes on along the minus strand of CBCOYO010000062.1, from coordinate 6,883 downwards.
ATTGCAAACAGATTTTTGGATATTCCATAACTAAAATTCAAATTTTCCCGCAAATTGCCGATGCAGTCACGTGCTAATTGCAGACTTCTGCCAAACTCTGCCATATCACCCTTTTGATGTGCACTGGCAGCTTCCTCTAAATATACCAACAGCATTTCATACACAATCACCACAAGCTGTGTGCGATTTGCCTGTGTAATCCGCCTTGTAAATACTTGCTTCATTTCCTTTGTCATTGATGCCCCTGACCTTTCTGTAACGGCATCAATCCCTGAAAAACCGCTGCACGGCAGTCTACAACGATTGATGCCAAACACACTCTCTATTTATGAATACTATCTGTAACGAAGCACATTACCAGTATAAATTCTTATTCTCCATTTACTGCAGCAACTGTAATACCTGCTGTGGTCTTTCATTTGCCTGCGCCAGCATCGCTGTGGACGACTGTACAAGTACCTGTACCGTTGTATACTCTGTCATCTCCGTAGCGACATCAACGTCAATAATACGGGAATAAGCCGCTGTCATATTTTCCTCGGTGGTATCTAAGTTTGTAATCGCACGTTCCAAACGGTTGGCATATGCACCAATTTTAGAACGAATACCAGATAACTGGTTAATTGCATTTGCAACTTTATCAATGGCTTTTGTTGCCGTTTCCTCTGAACTGATATCAAGATTATCAAGCCCTAAATGCAGCGCATCCACACAAGGAACTTCCATACGGATAATCTGCCCTTCATTTGCACCAACTTGAATAACCATTGCACCCATACCCGTGATATTCAGTGCGATACAGTCATTGACTCCTCTGTCATTGCCATTCTTCTGACCGCCAATTGTATATTCGGTTTTTGTGGTCATTGTAGTAGAATATAGATAACTCTCCATGGTCTTTTCTTCAACTACTTCTCCAGATTCATTTTTCTCTTGGTGCAGTTTAAATGTATGTGTCCCGTTCTTCACCACTGTTCCATCTTTTTTGCTGGTTGCTTCTACTTCGATTTCAAAGATTCCGTTTTCTACATCAACATTTACTCCCTTTATTTCTGTATCACAGTCAGGATATTCCGTGGCAAGGAAGTCTGCAAAATCCTCTTTTAGATCTGTGAAATAATCCGATTTCGAATAAACCTTTTGCATTGCACCAGTATCCGCGTCTGTCACTACATTAATTTCACGGATATTATAGCGTGTTACGCTGTTGCTGGTAAGCGTGATATTGCGGTAACATTCTGTTTTCGTCCGGCTGCTCACGGTTGTTGTGTTAATACCTGTATCAACATAACCTCTGTTATTTAATGCCAGCTTTACTTCAAAATCATTCTCTGCCTTAATTACTATATTTTCATCCTCAACCGTTACTTTTGCACCGTCAGGAAATGCTTTGTATCCCTTTGTTGAGCCAGCGTCCGCCGCTTCATATGCAGAAAGGCTTGCGCTGTTAACCAATGCAGTTTTTACATCGTCTTCGCTGCTTACTTCATAACGTGTCTGCGTTTTCACTTCTTTTTCAGGATTTGTATAAGTAATTTCGTCCTCATAATAATTATATTGAAGCTGCGCGATTGCGTATGTTCCGCTTGTAACCCCTTCTGCATAAGACATAACCTTAATATTCTCTGTATTGGTATATCCTTTCAGAGCAAAACTGCCGTCAAGAAGATTTTGCGCATTAAATTCTGTGGTATTGGCAATTCTGTCAATTTCCTGTACCAACTGATCAATCTCCTTCTGGATCTGAGATCGATCCATATCGGAGTTAGTACCATTTGCAGACTGTACTGCCAATTCGTTCATTCTCTGCATAATATCATGCATTTCAGACATTGCGCCATCAATGGTATTTGCCACGGATACACCGTCATTTGAATTTTGATTCGCCTGCTGCAAACTCTTAATCTGCGCGTCCATTTTACGTGATATCGCAAGCCCTGCTGCGTTATCTTTCGCGCTGTTAATCTTCAAACCGCTCGAAAGCCTTTGAATAGAATTGCTCAATCGGTTATCGTTGTTGCTCAGTGCGTTTTTTGCTAAAATTGAAGAAATATTATAATTTATTCTCATGCTAGGTTCTCCTTATTTCTAATGCTGCAAAATCATTTATGCAATTTTTTATGCAATCTCTTTTAACGCTGTCATAAACGCTTTTGCGGTCTGGTAAAGCTCTTTGGTCGATACCTGTTCTACATTGGAATCCCGATCCTCTCCAAAACGATTAAAATCGACATTCTTAGAATGTACCATGCTAATGCTGACCTTTGTATCTGCATTTTGCGACAGTTCCTTCTCAATTGACTGCTCTACCTGATCCAAAGTATGTTTATTTTGAATATTGCTATATGCCACCATACCAGAAATTCTGCCTTTTTTCACATCAAATTCCGCTGCCACTTTACCGAGAGTTTCATTTTCAAGCGTAATGGATACTTTTCCTGTTTTCAGCGTATTATGATATATTTTAAGGTTTACGGAAGTAATCTCACCCTTAATATCTACAGGAATTTCGTAGTTTTCTTCGTGTGCAAGATTTCCTGCCAACGAAAGCCCTTTATACAATGCCTTTGCTGCTTTCACATCAATATGAGATGTTCCACTCTGGTATACCATATTCTCTACTGCCTTGTTGGCTTCATTGAGAAATGCTTGATAACTTGTGTCCGCGCTTTTTGCATCTGTTAAATTATCAATAAAATTATCGGAAGCAGCAAGGAGTTGTTCCTGTTCTGCCTGCTGTGCGGAAGCGGTATTTTCGCTGCTTTCCTGCGCTTGCGTGTTTTGGGCTGCTGCCTGCGCTGCGGTTTTTGCGTTCTGAGCCTTTTCGATTGACGTATCTTCTGCTACATTGCTTTTTTGTCCAAATACTTGGCGGAACAGAGCGCCGCGGTCTGCAATTAACATCGAAGCAGCTTCAATATTATCAGCACTGATTCTTTGACCATAGTCAATTAATGTCTGGATAATATCATCGTCAATCTTTTCGACCTCCTGCATACTGCGCTGGAAGTTCCTTAGATTTTCTGCTTTCTGCTCCTCCTCAGCACTTTCTGACATTTGTGTCGTTTTTATTTGATCTGCAAACTGTTCAATTGTTGTTTCTGCTGTAATACTGCTTTCCTTTAACTTACTGATATCGGTCTTGCCTGCAAGTTCTTCATTAATCTCACCGGAAAGCCTTGCATAATACTGCTCTTTTTCCTGATTTTCTGTGCTGCCTTCATTCCCTTGATTCTGATAGCCGCTCATAATTTGTTCATCAATGGCTTTTTTATTGGTAATTAGATTTTCTAATGCGCCAAACTCGTCATTGACACGCACGTCCATATTTTTATCGGCTCTCGTCCGAACTGCGGAGAGCATATTCTTGAAATTCATCTCAGCACCGGTTGCGACAATGCTTCCGACTACTGCGCCGTCTGATTTCTCTATCTGGCGGAACATCCGATAAATGCCGATATATGCTTCCCGTTCCTCCTGCGAAATGCCGTTGGTTCTGTCTAATTTCTGCAAGAACTTGGAAAAACGTTCTGTATCGGCGCTGTAATCCCGATCCTGCTTGTTTAAATACTCGTCTAACTCCTCCATTGTCATTTCTAATGGATTTTTCTGTTCACGAATCATTTGCAGCGTTACGCCGGGTGTCATTCTGTCGATTACGCCGCAAATCTTACTGTCTGCTTCTTTTACAGCGTCAATATTTTCCTGCGTAATCTCCATGCTGTTATAGCCAAGGATGCGGACTGCGCGCCGATTGGGTTCGCTTGTTTCCAAGCCCATATCCTGCAAAATATCATCCACATTGCGAAATGCTTTGCTAATTCTATCGCCTAAATCTTTTCTTGGCGCTGTCATCAATGCCTCATAGGAAGCCATTGCCTGTTTTTGCTGCTGGCTGCCGTTTCTGCCTGCGCTCTGTTCGTCTTGATTCTGGGACTGCGCCTGCATCTGTTGCACATTCTGACTGTCTTTGCCATCCTTACCGTTATCCTGAAGCTGATTTTGCAGTTCTTCGCCTTCTTTATGCAGCTTAGTCAACGTATAGCCTTGTGCACTTGCAGCTACTTTACCGATAACTGCTGCCGGCATCTGACTCAACTCTTTGGTCTTAGTCAGTGTTTCCTCGTATATCTGCGCCATTTGATTGTTTTCTTCTGCATTTGCGCCTTGGAACATTGCTGCTTTAATATTTTCCTCGGCTGCCTTTAAGGCTTCAACCAATTTTGACAATTCTGTCGTATCAATAGAAATCCCGTTTTTCAACAGATGCCTGTTTGCTTCCTCGCTCATAATCAGACGGATTTCTTCAAGCTGCCTTCTCGCTTCGATTTCCTTTAAAGGAACATCTGTCAAAGAAGCTTCTGCCGCTGTATTTTGCTGCTGTGATGTCCCCTGTGCGTCAAACTGTGTCTGTGCCGCAGCTAGATTTTTAATATTAACTTCTGCACCCGATTCCACAGTTGCATGAACTGCTTCGTCAGAAATTGTTTCTACAGTTTCTACAAGCTGCTGTGCCTGCTCTGCAATCGGTGTTTCGCCTGTTACCAGTGCCTTTATCGGCGACTTGCCGTTTCCAAGCGCTGTTACGCATAAATCAAGCACTTCTTCCTGCTTCATTGGAAATTCCATACTCTTTAAATCTGACACAGTTGTCAGGTTTTTGCTGTTTAATTCAATGCCGGAAGATACCAGCCATTTTGCATTTTCCATTGCAGCGGCTTTTGTTTTCGCATCGCCGTCTAGCCCTGCCTGCTTTACCACCGTTTCCATGCGGTCTTTTAAGTTATCCCAGTTAATGCTATCTGCCTTTTTCGCATAATATTTGCCGTATCCGCCTGTGCTGTCGCTATAATAGCCCTGCGCCTGTTTTATGCCTGCTGCACTGGAAAACTGGGCTTTGTAAAGGTTCTCAATCGTCGGCTCTTTGCCGTTTATTACCATATATTTTATCGCATCATCGCTAAGTTTAGTAATGCCTGACGCTTCCATAACGGCTTTGGTAAGTTCTGCAATATTTTCTGTTGTGACAGGCATATCACTTTCTTTTAAAAGTGCAGATAAATCCTTAATTAATGCGTTGGCATCCACACGGCTGCCAGTAATTTCCTCTATGGTGTCTACATCAATATTATCATTATAGCCTACGATTTCCACTCCTGCCTTGGCAAGTGTTACTTTAATTTTATCTACGATACTAACATACGTTTCAACATCTGTACTGCCCGGATGGAAGCCTTCTTCCTGCATTTTCTGAAGATCTTCCCCTGAAACGCAACTAGACATCACTAACATAAAGTCTTTCTGGTTTTGAACGTCCGCATTCCCTGCCTGCTGCATAAGATCCTCAATCGTCTTTCCATGACCGCGGTATGCCTCGTTATCCATAACTTTATCAGCGATGTCTAATGAACAGCCACTCCCCCATGTACTCTCTGTACGGGTAGAAGGCTTACTATATGTAGTTGTAACACTGTTTTCAGATTCTGCCAATCTGGAAGTGGAGAATTGTGATTCATAAATTACATTCATACACATTTCCCCATACTTTCTCTATGCTATTTGTTTTGTTTTGTTTTATCTCCGATTCCTTTCGCTTGGAAACGCTCGCAGCCCCTATGCTATACCATTTGATACTGCCGATTTCCTTCCGTTATCTTATATGTCGGATCGTTTATTCCAAAACTTTAGATGTTTTTGGAATTATATTTTGGAATTATATTTTTCACTCCATAGTGGCAGATTTCTATGGGATTTTTCTTTGTCTGTCTGCAAATTTGCTTTTTATGGTTTTTGATATAGCTCCATTTCCAGCTTGTCCAAGTCCAGTTGATACTCCTTTTCGCCGATTCCCCCATCTATTTTAGAATAGGAAATCCGTATTATATTTTTCTCTGGTAAATATTCTGACCATGTACTGTTTGTCCCCCAATTATCATACTCTACATCCAGCAGCATATCCCCCCATCCTGCAAATATCTGTGCACTATTATAGTCATACACCCGTGTGCACGCTGCGCCATCTCCTAGAAATGTTACGTTACAAATCAGTTCTCTATCCCCGTCACCGTCGATATCAACGATATAATCATCCCGTTTATAACCCCAGCTATCAGCTAAAAAGACAAGTTCTCCATCTTCTATCCCATAATAATCGGTATAACAACTCCATTTATTTGGTTTCGTACTAATATATATGCCATTATGCCCAAGTAGTTGTTCAAAAGGTACTGCCGTAATACTTTCTGGTGTCATATATTCCGTTTTGTCATAGACACATACCACCTGCTGCATATTGTCCCTGCCAAACACCAGTTTCAACGATTCTCCCGCTATTAAATCCTGCAAAGATACCTGATAATCCCCTAACGAAATTGTCCAATAAGTACGCGTTTCTTCCTTATTTATTGCCGCATTTATTGCTGCTGTCTTTATCTGTTTTGCACCAAAATAATCTATATTATCTATATAATTTAAACAAAGAAGACTGCTTGTCTGCTGTTTCCATATCTTTGAACAAACAAATCCATTTTCCTTATTTAATTCGCTAGTTCTCTTTATCTGCGTACTTGCACTCACATAAATATTTGTAATACATAATACTGCGATAATTGCCGCTCCTGTTGCCTTTTTCACGTGCTATCTCCTTCCGTTTTCTGCTCCAAAACTCTATTATACTAAGGAACTATTTAAAAGTTGTTTCTTAACAGTTATTTCTTAACAGTTCCCAACGAACAACTAGATTTTCCTTTCTGCATAACATATATCACGCACCTATGTAATATGAAATACACAGAAATCTTGATATATTTGCCACGCCTAATTATACAGGGCTGTCGCATTAAGACAAACGGATACAAGATAGTCTAACACTGTGCTAAGATTT
>CBCOYO010000061.1:0-19436 GCA_965114465.1 uncultured Lachnospiraceae bacterium | reverse complement strand
CGATTTCCAATGGCTGGATACGTAACAGTTCAATGGGTTATCTGAACTGTTACTTTAGACAAGTAAAATTGATGCGTTTTTTATTGACAATTCCTTAGTATAAAGCTTGTTAATTATTATATATAAGGTGTCATAGATAGGTAGTTGAGCGTGCCGGGGGCGACTTCGGTTCCTTTTTCGAGAAGTGCGATCAAGCCTTGTATGGTTTCGTCGGCATCTTCGGGGGTTGAGGGCAGCAGCGAATTATCCAGCTTTACAGCAAGGACAATCAGCACAATTTCGGCAAGCGCAGAAGGGTAATTAAAATGGATATCACCGTTTTCGATTCCCTGTTTTATAATTTCTGTTAAAGCGGGTTTTAATTCTGAAATAACATGGCTTAGGTATTTTTGATGCAAAAAAGCAAGATCCTGTGCGCTGGTATAATTGGCAGAATTTCCATTTTGGCTGATAAAAGCAACAGAGGAGTTCTGACACGCTTGAAAAAGCATTGCCATGCGCGTAAAGGGCGGGATATCTGTTTTTGCTGCCAAATGTTTGGCGGTCTGCAAGGGTTTCTCGTAGCTCCGTTCAATGAGTGCATCAAGAATGGCGTCTTTTGATGGGAAATAGTAATAAATACTTCCCTTTCCGATTCCTGCTTTCTGGGCGATATCACTTACAGAAATTGTCTGTATATTGTTTTCTTCCAGAAGCTGCTGGAGCGCGTCGAGTATTATGTCATATTTTCTTGAATCGGGCATAATTCCAGCCACCTTTCTAAAATTTTTATATTATAATAAAATTGTCTTGTTAAGTTCATAATTATAGCATATCCATTTTTGGCATACAATTGTTAAAAATGCAAAAAAACGTATTATAATTTTAGTAATTATTAAGGAAAAATACACTTGACCAATAGTCGAAAAGTGTGGTAAAGTTATTGAAAACAAAATCGACTCACGGTCGAAAATTAAAATATCAAAATTGAAGAATCAATAGGGAGGATTAAAATGACATACGCAGAGTTTTTTAGTGAGGTTAAAGGGAAATTTATGGGAGTGGATGTGAGTGATATTCACGAGCATCTTGCATTTCAATTTAATATTGAGGATGAGGAAGCTGGTGGTGCTTTTTATGTAGAGGTAAAGGATGGCCAGCTTTCTGTGGAGCCATATGAGTATTATGACAGGGATGCAATGTTTGTCTGCACGCCAGAGGTATTAAGAAAGCTTTCCGAGGGTGAAATGGATCCTGTATGGGCGTATACAACACAGAAACTTCGTGTAGAGGGTAATATTGATAAGGCTTTGAAGCTGAAAGATATTATTGAAATGAAGAAAAAAGAGATGAAGGAAGCGAAGAAGAAAGCCGCAGAGGAAAAGGCAGCAGCAGAGAAGAAAGCCGCAGAGGAAAAGGCAGCAGCGGAAAAGAAAGCCGCAGAGGAAAAAGCAGCCGCAGAGGAAAAGGCAGCAGCAGAGAAGAAAGCCGCTGAAGAAAAGGCAGCAGCAGAGAAGAAAGCCGCTGAAGAAAAGAAGGCAGCGGAAGAAAAGAAAGCCGCTGAAGAAAAGAAGGCGGCAGAGGAAAAAGCAGCAGCGGAGAAGAAAGCTGCGGATACAAAGGCTTCTGATACAAAGGTTTCTGATACAAAGGAAGCAGAAAAAACCTCTAAGAGCAAATAGTATAGCATAAATTTGGGGGTAAGTAATTTGGAGGTGTAAAAAATGGGTATATTAAAGAATACCATGACTTGTCTGGGCGTGCTTGCAGCAGTGGGTGCAGGAGAAACAGCGTATTTTTATAGAAGGACAATGATACGCAATAATGCAAAGGTAGAGCGTACCATGAAAATGTCAGGAACGGACTGGTCGCAGTATGCGCCAGTTTTGGCGGAGCGGAAAGCGTTTATGATGGCGCAGAACCACAGAGATGTCTATCAGATGTCTTTTGACAAACTGAAACTCCATGCGACTTATTTCCCGGAAATCCAAAATATGGACGGAAAGAAAAAGGTAGCAATCTGTTTTCATGGATATACAAGCCAAGGGTTGGCAGATTATATCGGGCTTTCTGATTATTATTTAAAGAGAGGTTTTGCGATGCTGCTTCCTGATGCGCGTGCACATGGACAGAGCGAGGGAGAATACATTGGGTTCGGCTGCCTTGACAGAAAGGATGCGCTTGTATGGATTGACTGGGTTATTCAGGAATGCGGCGAGGATGTGGAGATTATTCTGCATGGAACATCTATGGGCGGCGCTACTGTATTAATGGCAAGCGGCTTAGATCTGCCAAAGCAGGTAAAAGGCATTGTTTCTGACTGCGGCTTTACTTCACCAAAGGAAGTGTTTACACACGTGCTCAATAGTATGTATCATCTTCCCGCATTTCCGGCAATACAAGGAGCAGATATTATTAATAAAAAACTGGCGGGGTATGGTATGGATGAGTGTAATGCAAAACAGGAAGTGCGCAAGGCGAAAGTGCCCATTCTGTTTATTCATGGTTCAAATGATACATTCGTTCCGTGTAAAATGTGTCATGAAATCTATGATTACTGTGCAGCACCAAAGAAAAAGCTAATAGTAGAGGGGGCAGCACACGCTGAAAGCTACTATAAAGATATGGAAAAATATGAACAAGCGCTCACGGATTTCTTTGAGGAAACTTTATAGAAAATAGAAGGCGTTTTTCAGTGAAAAATATTTTCTAATGATTGGGGGGATTTAAAATGAAAACAAGAAATGGATATAAAACATACCCATTAACAGCAGCGCAAAGGTATCATTTTTACTATTCGCAGTACAGTCCGGGGCAGGAGATTTTAAATGTCGGCAGCAGTCTTACTATACAGTTTGAACTTAATATTGATGAACTGCGCAAGGCGATTTACAAGGCATATGACCGCTGTGAATCCATGCGTGCAAGGCTTGTGTATGACAAAAAAGAAAAAACATGGTATCAGTACATTGTGGATAAAGAGGAACGTGAAATTGAATATGTAGATTTCTCTGATAAGACAATGGAGGAAGCGGAAGCAGAGATGACAGCATGGACACGTGTTCCGTTTGGGGAAGATGTGCCCATGAATAAGGTTGTAATTATTAAGACGCCGGACGGTTTTCAAGGAATGTTTATTGTCGGCGATCACAGATTCCTTGATGCGCAGTCATTAATCGGCTTTATGAAGGATGTTATTGAACTGTATTGTAATGCGAACTTTGAAAATGTACCATACCCTGCGGATATGCGTTCTTATGTAGAGCAACTTGAAAAAGACTTTGCATATGAGGCAGGCAGCAAAGCGCAGGAAAGGGATAGAGAATATTTCCATAAATTATTTGAAGCTCCAGAGCCAATTTACAATGGCATTGAGGGAAAGAAGAAGCTTGACGAGGCAAGACGGGCAACGGGGAATCCCAATTTAAGAGCAGCGCCTACGGGCTCTGACAGCTTTGTGGCTGCAATTGATATTTTCCACTTGGAAGGAGAACCAACACAGCGGTTAATGAAATTCTGCGAAGAACAGCATATTTCATTGCAATGCCTGTTAATTATGGGTATTCGTACCTATTTGCAGAAAATGAATAACTGCGATGATGTGTCTATGATGGTTGCATATGCGCGCAGAGCGACACTTTTGGAGAAAAAATCTGGTGGTACGCGTATTCATAGTTTCCCGTTTAGAACGATTATTCCCGAAGATAAAACCTTTATGGAGGGTATTTTGGAAATCAGGGACAAGCAGAATGAAACATTCCGCTATGTTAACTTTGATCCTGTGGAGTGCATGCTATATAAAAAAGAAGTGTATAATGCACCAATTGGTATGGGATATGAAACCGTAGCACTTACGTATCAGCCGGCTACCCTGCGTGAAAAAGGGCTGGTTGATTTGGGCGATATCCAATATAAGACAAAACGTTATGGAAACGGTTACTACGCAGATGGCTTGTATCTGACAGTAATGCACAGACCAGAGGACAACGGTTTGGACTTTAGCTTTGAGCATCAAGTGAAGGCATACAGCAAAGAGGCATTGGAACTGTTCTACTACTATGTATGTAAGATTATGTTTAAGGGAATTGAAAATCCGAATCTTAAGATTGGTGATGTTATTAAGTTAATTTAGAATGTGCTTAGCGTGGGATATGAAAAGAAAGGCAGGAGTTGGCGATGTTTGATAAAGTGGCAGATATTATTGTAAATTATGTAGAGGTCAAAAAAGAGGATATTAAGCCGGAGTCTAGATTTATGGAGGATTTGGGATTTAGTTCTTTTGACTTTATGAGTATGCTGGGCGAAGTTGAGGATGAGCTGAACGTTGAAATTGATCAGGAGGAAGCAGCAAATATCCGCACAGTGCAGGAAGCAGTGGATTATTTAGAGAGAATTTCTAAATAAATAGTAAATTATAAATGGTAAATCAGGGGCTGTCGGAATATGCAGTTTGCTCACAATATACTGCTGATTATGCAAATAATTTAAGCAATATATTGGGCGTATTATATTATTTCTGGCAGCTTTTTGCAAACTATACGATATTCAGAAAGGGCAGGGTAAGGATATGAATGAATTGCATAGCACCATTAGAGAATTGTTAGTGGCGGCAGAAAAAGAGTTTAGTTCCCGTGACGCAATTCGCTTTAAGGTGAAAAGCGATGATGGCAGCGGAAAAAAAGCAGTGAAAGTAGCTGGGAAAATATACACAGAATTAAAGAATGATAGTGAGTGTTTTTCCGCAGCATTGGCAGCACTTGGCGAGCAAGGGAAGCATATTGCAGTTATCGGCACTACTTCTTATTCGTGGATTGTTTCCTTCTTCGGGATTGTAAATAGCGGCAGCGTGGCTGTGCCGTTGGATGCGCTGCTCCCCGCAGAGGATTTATGTGAGCTAATTGACCGTGCAGACGTAACAACGCTTGTATATGATGAAAGCAAAGAAAATGTGGCAGCTATGGCAGCAGAACGCTGCGGGCAACTGAAGCATATTATCTGTATGGGCGACGAGGCGGGAAATGAGGAAGCTCTTTTCCTTTGGAATTTAATTCGTGAACAAAAGCCAGGATTTGACTATAAACCACAGCCAGAGCAGCTTTCTACCATTATGTTTACTTCTGGAACAACTGGAAAGAGCAAAGGTGTTATGCTGACACATAGAAATCAGGCGGAGAATGCCACCTGCCTAGATATGCGGTATGAGCCGGGGATGGTGGTAATGTCTGTACTTCCGATACATCATGCGTACTGCCTAAGTATGGATATTTTAAAAGGACTTTCTATCGGCAGCACAATCTGCATTAACGATTCTCTGCTGCGTGTTGCTGACAATATTAAACTTTTTGAGCCGAATATGATTTTAATGGTGCCGTTGATGATTGAAACAATTGCAAAGAAGCTGGAGAAGGCGTCTTTAATACCAGCGGCAATGGTTAAGGCAAAAGTGTTTGGGAAACAGTTTCACACAATTTGCAGCGGCGGCGCATACTTAAATCCAGCATATTTGGATATGTTTAAAAAATACGGAATTGAAATTCTGCAAGGTTATGGTATGACTGAGTGTTCTCCTGTAATTAGTACGAATTTAAGCTGGAACAGCAAGCCGGGATCAGTCGGCAAATTAATGCCTAACTGCGAGGCGAAAGTTGTTGACGAGGAACTGTGGGTAAAGGGTTCTAGTGTAATGCAGGGCTATTATAAAATGCCAGAGGAAACAGCAGAAACGTTGGTTGACGGCTGGCTGCGCACAGGTGATTTGGGCTATGTAGATGAGGATGGCTTTATATTCTTGACAGGGCGTAAAAAGAACTTAATTATTACGCCGAATGGTGAGAATGTATCACCGGAAGAAATTGAGAATAAACTTGGAGAGAATCGTCTGGTACAGGAGATTTTGGTACGTGAGAGCGAGGGCGTTATTGAGGCAGAGATATTCCCTGATCTTGAATATGCGGCAAAGAAAAAGATTAAGGATATGCAGGCAGAACTGCAGAAACTAATTGACGCATATAACCAAGGAGCACCATTATACAAACGCGTGGTACGATTAAAAGTGCGTGACGTTGAGTTTGAGAAGAATACAACGAAGAAAATTAAGCGGTTTTAGGTTTGACTGCGAATCTATGCAACGAGTGGGAGAAAGAGATTTCTTCTGCTCGTTTTTTATGCGCAGCCCCATGCAGAGGAAATATGCCGCAGAAGCGGCGCATGGGGCGCGCGGCGAGTAGGAGAGGATGGGAAGAGGGGTTTCCTTACGCGATTTTTGGAAATGTCTTTCATTTTCATAAAGGAATAATTTTTTTTGATATGGGCAAAATAAAAGAAAATCAAACAGGTAGTATGGATTTTTCTGTTTATATGGAAGGTGTTTCGGTTATATTATAACAGGAGGTTTTGGTGTGGGCAATCAGGCATTGGGGAAATCAAGTATAGGCTATGAAAAGCCAGTTTTTATAATGGGAAGCGGTAATATTGTAGGGCAGATGGAAGACGAAGGGCCGCTTGCCGGATGCTTTGACAAGGTAAGTGACGATAAAAACGATATGTTTGGCGAAGATTCTTGGGAGAAAGCAGAAAGCGCTTTACAGAAAGAGGCGATTGCTCTAACATTAGAAAAAACAGGATTAAAGGCAAAGGATGTGCGGTTCTTGTTTGCTGGTGATTTGCTGGGGCAGACAATTGCGAGTTCTTTCGGTGTGCTGGATTATAATATACCGTTTGTGGGACTCTATGGTGCATGCTCAACTTGCGGAGAGTCGCTTTGTATGGGTTCAATGGCAGTGGCAGCGGGGTATGCGGATACGGTAATGAGTCTTACATCTAGTCATTTTGCAAGTGCGCAGAAGGAGTTCCGTTATCCATTGGAGTATGGCGGACAACGGCCGCTGTATGCATCATGGACTGTTACCGGAAGCGCAGGATTTTTGCTGCAAAGTGAGGAAGCAAGCAGCAATATGCAGAAGGCAGCTAAGAACACTTTTCGCTGCAAAATCGGAATAACAGGTGTTACAATTGGAAAAATTGAGGATTTTGGGATTAAGGATTCCTTTAATATGGGTTGCGCAATGGCACCAGCAGCAGCTTGGACAATTTCAACGAATTTAAAGGATTTTGGCAGAACAGCAAAGGACTATGATGCGATTTTTACCGGTGATTTGGGCAATGTGGGAAGCGAGGCGCTCTATACGCTTTTGGAGGAAGAAAATATAGATATCCGTGGGAAACATTATGACTGTGGGATGATTATTTATGATTTAGAAAAACAGGATGTTCATGCGGGAGGAAGCGGTTGCGGCTGTTCAGCAGTGGTACTTTCAGCGCATATATTAAAAAAGATGGCACAGGGTGAATGGAAGCGAATCTTGTTTGTCCCAACCGGAGCGCTGTTAAATAAGACATCATTTAATGAGGGACAGAATGTGCCGGGGATTGCACATGGGGTTGTAATCGAAACGGTTTAAAGGGGTTAGATAAGGCAAATTTGGATTAAATAAATAGAAAATACGTTTGTATAAAATATGGAAGACCGTGGGCAGAATAAAGGATTTTGCCTGCGGTTTTTTATGTGCAAGAAAAAAGAAATTTTCTATATTCGATTGTGCACGGGAAGATAACGCTTCTCTAATTGATTGCGTTTGGTTTGTATTTCAATTCTTTACATACTTTGCAAGGGGTGTTAAAATAGGGATATATATTAGGATATTGTCTGGGCAGATTGGTTTGAAATAGAACTTTGCTCGTGGGTATATAATAATTTTATACGAATTAGAGAGGGAGGAATAAATAATGCTGCGTATTGGAGTACAGACGAAAAATGTGATAGAGGACGATCACCCAGAGGACGGATATGCGCTGTTAAAAGCATCGGGGTTTTCTTGTGTGGATTTTAGTTTAAATGGCTATCTTTTGAATACAGCGCTGTATCAATCGGAAGTAAATTCATTTTTCGATCAGACCATGCAAGAACTAGAACAGTTTTTTGCACCACACAAAAAGGGGGCTAAGAGCGCAGGCATTACAATAAATCAAATGCATATGCCTTATCCAAACTATGTGCCAAAAGGAAGCAAGGAATTAAACGATTACCTATGGAATGTGGTAGCGCCCAAAAGTATGGAGATTTGTGCTTTTATGGGATGCACATATATTGTAGTGCATGGTTTTAAACTTGCGTATTATCTAGGTTCTGAGCTAAAGGAGTGGGAGCGTACAGAAGCGTTTTTGGACTCGCTTGCACCAATTGCTAAGGAATTGGGAATTACGATATGTATTGAGAATTTATATGAGGGTATTGGCGGGCATATTGTGGAGGGCCCTTGCTGTGATGCAAGGAAAGCAGTCGAGCGCATTGATAGATTTAATGATAAGTATCATGCAGAGGTATTGGGCTTCTGTTTCGATACGGGTCATGCCAATTTGGTGGGGATTGATTTTGAACGTTTTATTACAATGTTGGATTATCGCCTGAAGGTGCTGCATATTCATGATAATGACGGAATAGCTGACCTGCATCAAATTCCGTTTACCTTTACAAAAACGCGTGAAAATCTGCCGTCTACGGATTGGGGTGGTTTTGTAAAAGGATTGCGCAATATAGGCTTTGATAAGGTACTAAGTTTCGAAACCGCGCCGGTGCTGACGACATTCCCGCAAATTATGAAGCCGCAGGTATTGTCATTTATAGCAGGAATTGGAGATTATTTTCGCATAGAAATTGAAAAGTAATCATATTAATCTTTTACACTTTCCAAGAATGTGTTAATATAATGGTAATGTATTGATAATATGCTTTTATTAAAAATACAAATTAAAAAACAAAGAAGAAAACAGAAGTTACAGTTCACCAAGGCTGAACTGTAATTGGTAGAAAGGTATGGTAAGGATATGTCAAGTGTTAGTGTGGAATCTCTAATAGAGAAATTGAAGCTGACGAATCTAACGCCGCAGGTGGATGTAGCAAATATTAAAATTCACCAACCGGATATTATTCGTCCGGCGTTGCAGCTTGCAGGGTATTTTGAGCATTTTGAGGAAACGAGGACGCAGATTATTGGATTTGTGGAGTATTCCTATATGGAAAATATGAAACAGGAAGTGAAGGATGAAGTATACCCAAGGGTGGTATCTGAAAAAACGCCATGTATTATATTTTGCAGGAATCTGCGGCCGGATGAAACGTTTATGGAAATCGCGGTAAAAAATAATGTTCCACTGTTAATGACAGATATGCCTACTTCGGCGTTTATGGCAGAGATTATCCGCTGGTTGAATGTTAAGCTTGCGCCGTGTATTTCTGTGCATGGTGTGTTGGTGGATGTTTATGGCGAGGGTGTGCTGATTACTGGCGAAAGTGGAATTGGAAAGAGTGAAGCGGCGCTTGAGTTGATTAAAAGAGGGCATCGGCTTGTTTCGGATGATGTTGTGGAAATTCGTAAAGTTAGCGATGAAACGCTGGTTGGTTCTGCACCGGACATTACACGGCATTTTATTGAACTGCGTGGTATTGGAATTATTGATGTAAAGACGCTGTTTGGTGTATCTAGTGTTATGGATACTACAAATATTAATCTAGTAATTCGATTAGAGGATTGGGATAAAGAGAAAAAATACGACCGTCTTGGTCTTGAGGAGAACTATACAGAATATCTTGGTAATAAGGTGGTATGTCACAATATACCGATTCGCCCAGGACGTAATCTTGCGATTATCTGTGAGTCGGCGGCAGTTAATCACCGTCAGAAAAAGATGGGATACAACGCGGCGCAGGAATTATATCAGCGTGTGCAAAATTCTTTGACAAATCCACGTGAGGAAGATTAAAGAGGGTTGTTTTAGTTAGGCAAAAACACAAATATAAGAAAGGAAGGGAAATGCAATGGAGAAGTATTGTTTTGGCGTTGACTTAGGAGGAACAACAGTTAAAATCGGATTGTTTGATACAGAAGGGACTGTTTTGGAAAAGTGGGAAATTCCGACCCGTAAAGAAAATTACGGCGGCGAGATTCTGCCAGATATTGCAAAAACCATTCAGGGTAAAATGAAAGAGCGCGTGATTACAAAGGAGGAAGTTATCGGTGTGGGAATTGGTGTTCCAGGGCCAGTAGATGATGCTGGTGTTGTGCATAAGGCAGTAAATCTTGGCTGGGGGGTAATGAATATTAATGAGGTGCTTGGCGGTTTGCTTCAGATGCCAGTAAAAGCTGGAAATGATGCAAATGTAGCAGCGCTTGGTGAGATGTGGTGCGGTGGCGGTAAGGGCTGCCACAATATGGTGCTTGCTACGCTTGGCACGGGTGTTGGCGGAGGAATTATTGTTAATGGTAAAATATTAACAGGTGCAACAGGCTGTGGTGGTGAAATTGGACATATTCATATTGTAGATGATGAGCCGGATGCTTGCGGCTGCGGCAATCATGGATGTTTGGAACAGTATGCTTCAGCAACGGGTATTGTAAGGCTTGCGTCTAGAAAACTGACATCTGTGTCAGAGGACAGTGTGCTTCGCAAAGGCGGTTTAAGTGCAAAGGCAGTATTTGACGCTGTGAAGGCAGGCGATAAAGTGGCGTGTGATATTGCAGAGGATTTCGGAATGTATCTTGGAAAAGGGCTTGCAATGATTGCTTCTGTTGTAAATCCCGAAGTGTTTGTGCTTGGCGGCGGCGTGTCAAAGGCAGGGGAAATTCTGTGTGGCTTTGTATCGAAATACTATGAAAAATATGTGTTCCACGGCTGCAAGGATACACAGTTTAAGCTGGCTACATTAGGAAATGATGCAGGCATTTATGGCGCAGCGAAGCTGGTAATTGATGGATATAGTGCATAATGCTTGCGAGATAAGTGGTATTTATGTTACTGTTTAGTCAGGACTTTGTAGCAATTGTTATACTTAGTCTTTTCGACGCTGAGGAACTGTGATAGTTGCAGGTGTTTGTATTTGATAAAAATAAAAATTTGAGGTTTGAGATTTGAGTAATGTTTTGAGTGCGTATAGCATACAACAGCAAATCGAAGAAATTGCAAAGTACATTCCGCATGAACGCATTTTGCGAAATGAGCCAATGGCTGCTCATACAACATTTCGGGTAGGAGGCTGCGCAGATGTTTTTGTAGAGATAGATGCTATTGCAGAATTAGAAAAGCTTTGTCTGGTTCTTGGTGATAATTTTTATCTAATTGGAAACGGAAGTAATGTGCTGGTTAGCGACAGTGGAATACGAGGAATTGTGCTGCATTTGTCAAAGGCATTCAGTGCTATTTCGGCAGAGGGAGAGTGTTTGGTGTGTGAAGCAGGTGCTTCTCTTGCTGCTGTTGCAAAAGCAGCCTATGAGAATGGGCTTTCTGGTTTTGAATTTGCGTCAGGGATTCCCGGGAGTCTTGGCGGCGCAGTGGTAATGAATGCGGGTGCATATGATGGGGAACTTAGGCAGGTAATTGAATGGGTAAAGCTTATGACGCCTGATGGGAAAATTGTACAGAAAAGTAATGAAGAAATGCATTTTTCGTACAGGCACAGCATATTAAAAGAAGAACGGCTGATAGTGCTTGCGGCGGCAATTCGCCTAAAATCCTCAGAGCCTGCCCAAATCAAAGTGAAAATGGAGGATTTAGCACAGCGGCGGCGGGAAAAGCAGCCTTTAGAATATCCTAGCGCTGGTTCTACCTTTAAACGGCCGGAGGGATATTTTGCGGCTAAGTTAATACAGGACGCAGGGCTTAGCGGATTTTCGATCGGCGGTGCGAGTGTTTCTTCTAAACATTGTGGATTTGTAATAAACACAGGAAATGCAACGGCAAACGATATTTATTTGTTAATAAAAGAAGTACAAAAAAGAGTGATGGAGTACGCAGGTGTGCGCTTGGAGCCAGAAGTCCTCTTTTTGGGTGATTTTGGAAGTGAAAGGTAGGTCTGGTTTCAGATGAGATTTGTAATCGTTACGGGGATGAGCGGTGGCGGGAAATCAACGGCTATGAAAATGCTGGAGGACGCAGGCTTTTATTGTGCCGATAATATGCCAGTTCCTTTAATTGAAAAGTTTATGGAACTGATTGCCATGCCAGATACAGAAATACAACGGGTTGCATTGGGGCTTGATGTTAGAGCTGACCAGTCATTTGAAGATGTTAATCAGCTTGTACAGCGACTTAGGAAAACATATGTTTTTGAAGTGCTTTTTTTGGAGGCTTCTGACAAGGTGCTTTTAAAGCGCTATAAAGAAACCAGACGTCTCCATCCGCTGTCAGCGGATGGCGACTTAATCAGCGGGATTGAGAGTGAACGGCAGCTTTTGGCAAGCATCCGGTCGGCGGCAGATTATGTGATTGATACTACAAACCTGCTGACACGGGAGTTAAAGGCAGAATTGGATAAAATTTTTGTAAGCAATCAGAATTATAACAGTTTAATGGTGAATGTAATGTCGTTTGGCTTTAAGCATGGAATCCCGCAGGATGCAGATTTGGTGTTTGATGTACGGTTTTTGCCAAACCCTTTTTACATAGAAGAACTCAAACAAAAGACAGGGCTTGACAAGGAAGTGCAAGATTATGTAATGGGCTTTGCAGAAGCACATGAATTTCTGGACAAGCTTACAGATATGATTCGTTTTCTTATACCAAACTATGTAAAAGAAGGAAAATACCAATTGGTAATTGCAATCGGCTGTACTGGTGGCCAGCATAGGAGCGTAACACTTGCAAATGGTCTGTATCAGCGCTTAAAAGATCAAGGCGATTATGGTCTGACGCTGCGTCACCGTGATACGAAATAATCGGAAAGGCATGGGATTGATGTGTCATTTTCAGGGGAAGTAAAGGAGGAATTGGCGAAACTGCAAAGTGATGCACGGCATTGTCAATTGGCAGAGCTTGCCGCAATATTAGTGTATGCACGTGCAGTGAAAACCAAAAAGCAGGGCGGATTTGGCATTGAAATTCAGTCTGATGTACCATATACAGCAAAGAAATGCTTTACATTATTGGAAAAAACATTTAAGATTGAGGGTGGTGGTTATAATATTGCACAGCAGCCGAATATCTTAAAATATTACGGGGAACAAATTCCAAAAATTTTGCAGGCAGTAAAATATTCAGCAGATGAGGAATTTGTGAATCCGCTTTTAATAAAAAGCATATGTTGTAAACGGAGTTTCCTGCGGGGCGTTTTTTTAAGTACAGGCTCTATCAGCAATCCGCAGAAAGGATATCACCTAGAATTTGTCTGTGACACAATGCGGCAGGCACAGCAGTTAATGGAAGCGTTAATGGTGTTTGGCATTGAGGCGAAAGTGGTACAGCGCAAGCGTTATCAGGTGGTTTATTTAAAGGAAAGCGAAGGGATTGTAGAACTATTAAATGTAATGGGCGCTCATATTTCACTGATGAATTTGGAGAATTTACGGATATTAAAGGATATGCGCAATACAATTAACCGACGAGTAAACTGTGAGGCGGCAAATATTACCAAGACGGTAAATGCGGCAACCAAGCAGATTGATGATATACTATATATAAAAGAACACTATGGTTTTGATAATTTGTCCGAACCGATACGGCAAATGGCACAGACAAGATTGGATTATCCGGATGCGACATTAAAAGAGTTAGGTACGTTGTTAGTGCCACCTGTTGGAAAATCTGGTGTAAACCATCGTCTGAGGAAGCTTAGTGAACTTGCCGACAGGATCCGCGGTGAAAAAGGGAGGAATTGTTATGGAAAAGAAAATGAAAATCAGCTTTGATAAAGGTCTGGAAGCAAGGCCTGCAGCAATGCTTGTGCAGATAGCAAGTATGTACGACAGTAAGGTTTGTGTAGAAACCGAGGGGAAGACGGTCAATGCAAAAAGCATTATGGGAATGATGAGCTTAACCTTAAATCATGGCGAGGAGCTTACGGTGAGAACGGAAGGTGCAGATGAGGCAGACGCCATAGCACATATAGAACGGTTTATTAATGGGCAGGGTGCATAGAGAATGAAGAAAAAGGCTTTATTTCTTGTAAATCCCCATTCTGGTAAGGGATTGATTAAAAACAATCTTTTGGGGATAATTGATGTTTTGGTAAATGCGGATTATGAAGTAACCGTGTATCCGACACAGAGCAGGGGGGATGCCGAGCGACTGACAAGAGAACGCGACAGTATATATGATTTGGTCGTATGCAGCGGCGGGGACGGTACGCTCGACGAGATTGTTACGGGTATGATACAGTCTGGCCGCAAAACCACAATAGGGTATATTCCAGCAGGGAGCACCAATGATTTTGCAAATAGTCTAAACCTGCCTACCTCCATGAAAAAGGCAGCGGAAGTAATTGCAGCAGGCAAGGTGTTTGCCTGTGATGTGGGACTATTTGATGAAGACGTATTTGTGTATATTGCCGCTTTTGGAATTTTTACAGAAGTTTCCTATGGTACACCGCAGGAAATGAAAAATATGCTTGGTCATATGGCATATATTTTGGAGGGCGTGAAGCACTTGCAGAATATTAAGTCCTATCATATGAAAGTGACCTATAAGACCATTGAGAATAATGGATTTGGCGAAACGGAAGAATGCGAAAAAGTCGTAGAGGATGACTTTATTTTTGGCATGATTACCAATTCTTTGTCTGTAGGAGGATTTAAAAGTCTTACAGGAAATGTGATGGGAAAAAACGTAGTGTTAAATGACGGGCTATTTGAAGTTACACTGGTAAAAATGCCCAAAAATCCAGTAGAATTAAATTCTATTCTTGTTGCTTTAATGAGTGAAAAGGTAGATACAGAATTTATGTATTGCCTAAAGTCTAGTGAACTTCTGATTGAGTCGCAGGAGGAGGTTGCGTGGACATTGGATGGGGAATACGGAGGAAAACATACCTGTGTTAGACTTAAAAATAAACAGAAAGCAATAGATATATTAGTTCCAATTGAGTAAAAAGTGGGGAAGTCCAAGCCTTACACAGAGTATTTGAATGTAAAAGTTGTATGTAAAAAGATTGTACACAAAAAAGTGTTGCCGTTTCTGGCAACACTTTTAAAAATAAAAAGGGGGGTTTATACAAAAAATAGTGATAATCAAGCTTTATTTTCACTGCCAAGTACATTTTTAATCTTGTGTGCTACGAGCGTCTTGACATTGGCACGTCCAACTTTCAGATATTCTCTTGGGTCAAAAACAGCAGGATTATTGTAAAGCACTTCACGGATACCGGCTGTCATAGCAAGTCTTAAATCAGAATCAATATTAATCTTGCATACTGCGCTTCTTGCTGCTTGACGGAGCATATCTTCGGGAATACCGATTGCATCTGCAAGCTGTCCGCCATTTTCCTGAATAATTTTTACGTATTCCTGCGATACGCTTGAGGCGCCGTGGAGTACGATTGGGAAATTTGGCAGCCGTTTGCTGACTTCGTCAAGAATATCAAAACGAAGCTGCGGCTTTTGCCCGGGCTTAAACTTAAATGCGCCGTGGCTTGTTCCGATTGCAATGGCAAGGGAGTCAACACCAGTCTTATCTACAAATTCTTCCACTTCGTCAGGATGTGTGTAGCTTGCATTTTCAGCAGATACATTTACATCATCTTCAATGCCTGCAAGCTGACCAAGTTCGCCTTCAACAACAACGCCTTTAGAATGCGCATATTCAACAACACGACGTGTCAATTCAATATTGTCATTAAAAGAATGGTGTGAACCATCAATCATAACAGAAGTAAAGCCGCCATCAATGCAGGATTTGCAGATTTCAAAGTCTGCGCCGTGATCAAGATGAAGTGCAATGGGAATATCGTTTTCTGCCAGAGCAGCTTCAACTAATTTAACAAGGTATGTATGATTAGCATACTTGCGAGCCCCTGCGGATACTTGAAGGATAATCGGAGAATGAAGCTCTCCGGCAGCCTCTGTAATACCTTGCACAATTTCCATATTGTTTACATTAAAGGCACCGATTGCATAACCGCCTGCATATGCCTTGTCAAACATTTCTTTGGTTGATACTAAAGCCATAGTTTTTTCCTCACTTTCTATAAAGAGTTGTTTTAGGGAAACGTAAACTGTTTTATCTATGACTATAATAATACAACTTACAATATTTTGCAATGGCTAATAGAAAAAATTTTGTAAAATATTATGGAATGAATTTCTGTATCGCAGAACTGTGACAAAAAATTGACAATTTCCATTATTAGGGATATACTATATATATCATATGTCAGGCAGTCGGTAAGAATCTGGATATCTTTTGCCTGAAAAAGAACGTATGGTCAAAAAAGGAAAGCGGAGGTTTGTATTTATGTTAGTTTCAGCTACAGAGATGCTCAAAAAAGCAAAAGAAGGTCATTATGCAGTGGGTCAGTTCAATATTAACAATCTTGAGTGGACAAAAGCAATATTGCTTACAGCGCAAGAATTGAATAGTCCTGTTATCCTTGGTGTATCTGAGGGCGCTGGCAAATATATGACAGGTTTTGAAACCGTTGCTGCTATGGTTGCTGCTATGGACAAGAGTCTTGGAATTACGGTTCCTGTTGCGCTGCATCTGGATCACGGCACATATGACGGATGTTACAAATGTATTAAAGCAGGATTTACATCTATAATGTTCGATGGTTCTCACTATGCTATTGAGGAGAACATTGCTAAGACAAAAGAACTTGTCGCAGTTGCACATGGTATGGGAATGTCAATTGAGGCAGAAGTTGGCTCTATCGGAGGCGAAGAAGATGGTGTTGTTGGTATGGGAGAGTGTGCTGACCCATCAGAGTGCAAGCAGATTGCAGATTTAGGTGTGGACATGCTTGCAGCAGGCATTGGTAATATTCACGGAAAATATCCAGCAAACTGGGCTGGATTAAGCTTTGATACATTGGATGCGATTCAGCAGAAAACAGGGGTTATGCCGTTAGTACTTCACGGCGGTACAGGAATCCCTGAGGATATGATTAAGAAGGCGATTTCGCTTGGCGTTGCTAAGATTAATGTAAATACAGAGTGCCAGCTTTCTTTTGCAGCAGCGACACGCAAGTATGTAGAGGCAGGCAAGGATCAGGAAGGAAAGGGCTTCGATCCTCGTAAACTTCTTGCACCGGGCTTTGAGGCAATTAAGGCAACTGTAAAAGAGAAAATGGAACTGTTTGGGTCTGTTGGAAAAGCGTAATTGCAGCTTGGTATAGTAAGAATATAAAGAGCGGAAAGCGGGCAGAGGAGAGAAAATCTTTTCTGCTCGTTTTTTATGCGCAGACCCGTGCAGAGGAAATATGCGGCTAATATAGCGTTGCATTTTGCTTGATTATTTGTGCAATGTTGCACTAGTGCGGCGCACGAGTCGCGCGGCGAGTAGGGAACACGTTCGAGGAGGATTTATGAAAATATTAGTGAGTTCCTGTATTTTGGGAGTAAATTGCAAGTATAATGGGAAAAACAATGAAAATCAGAAGATAATGCAGTTTTTAAAGGACAAAGAAGTAATCGAAATTTGTCCTGAAATATTAGCCGGCATGAATACACCACGTCCCTGTGTTGAAATAGTAAATGGTATCGTTATGGATGAAAATGGAAATAATGTTGATGCAGAATATCATAAGGCAGTGAAGGCAGCTTTAGCCGTGATTGAAAATGAGGATATTGATCTCGCAATTCTGCAATCAAGAAGCCCAACTTGTGGTGTAAATCAAATATATGATGGCAGTTTTAGTGGGAAATTGGTTTCAGGTATGGGATTATTTGCAAAAGAATTAAAACAAAGAGGATATGCGGTGATAGATGCGGAAGATTTTTGCGCATTTTAACAAGACCTTTTCCTTGTAATGAAGTGGCGTAGTTTGCTGCTATGTTACTTTTCACACCCATGCCAAAGTAGTGGGTGTGAAAAATAACAGGATTTACACCTTTTTGGAATCGATTGCGATTAGTACTTGAAAATCCCACCCAAACAGTGTAGAATCGTATTAGCTGTTTGAGAAGAAATAGAAAAGAATTATAGTTACCGTTTTGCAGGCGATGTGAATAAGCTTATAAAGCGGTAACAAAATATAAGATAACAAAAATATAAAGTTACAAAAATATAAAATAACAAAAATATAAGATAACAAAAATATAAAATAACAAAAATATAAAATAACAAAATTATAAGATAAGAAATGAGGGATAAGATGGCACTTAATAAAAAGCCAGTGCACGGCATGAAGGATATTCTGCCGAATGAAATGAAAATTCGTGATTACGTGATCCGTGTCATAAAAGAAACGTATGGTAAATTTGGTTTTACTTCCATAGAAACGCCATGCATGGAGGATATTGAGAATCTAAGCAGCAAGCAGGGCGGCGAGAATGAAAAGCTGATTTATAAGATTTTAAAAAGAGGAGAACAACTGGACTTGCAGTCAGCACAGAGTGAAGCGGATGTTGTAGATTATGGGATGCGTTATGATTTGACAGTTCCGCTTGTGCGTTATTATTCCAATCATGCAAACGATCTGCCGTCGCCGTTTAAGGCGCTGCAAATGGGGAATGTATGGAGAGCCGACAGACCGCAGAAAGGACGATATCGTCAATTTATGCAATGCGATATTGATATTTTAGGTGAGGCTTCTAATTTGGCAGAGATTGAGTTAATCTTGGCAACGACGACGACGCTGGGAAATTTAGGCTTTCAAAATTTTGAAATCCGCATTAATGACAGGCGTATTCTAAAGGCAATGGCGGCTTACAGCGGATTTGCCGAGGCGGATTTTGACAGTGTTTTTATTATCTTAGATAAAATGGACAAGATAGGGCTTGACGGCGTGGCGCGGGAATTAGAAGCCTGTGGCTATCAAAAGGAAAATATTGACAAATATCTTGCACTGTTTCGTGGTTTTCAGGAAACGGATGAATCGCTTGCCTTTATAGAAGAAAAATTGTCAGGATTTCTTGATGAGGAGGTTCAAACGAGTTTCCGTGAAATTATCGACAGTGTAACAGCGACAAAAGGCGACTTTTTCAAACTGGTATTCGACCCGACGCTGGTGCGTGGAATGTCATATTATACAGGAACAATATTTGAAATTGCGATGCCAGAACTTGGCGCAAGCTGCGGGGGCGGCGGGCGCTATGATAAAATGGTCGGCAGATTTACTGGAAAAGATGTTCCAGCGTGCGGCTTTTCGATTGGCTTTGAACGGATTATTTTGATTTTAATGGAAAGCGGTTTCCAAGTGCCGAGCCAGAATCGGAAAATTGCGTATTTGGTGGAAAAAGGCGTGGCAAAGGAAGCACTTTGCGATGTTATCCGCGAGGCACAAGAAACGCGAAAAGATGGAACACAAGTTCTTGTAGCACGTATGAATAAAAATAAAAAATTTCAAAAAGAGCAGCTTATCGCAGAAGGTTATGAAGAATTTCGGGAGTTTTACAAGAACTCGTTAAAATAAGGTTTGATTGAAAGTAACAGTTCAGGTAGGTCTGCGCATTTACTGCGCTGACCGTAATAAAATG
>CBCOYO010000060.1:0-19518 GCA_965114465.1 uncultured Lachnospiraceae bacterium | reverse complement strand
CTGTTACAATTCACACCAACGCCAGATTTTGCAACAATTTACGAACATTCGGTGTGAATTGCAACAATTGATGCACACAAAACGCTAAAGTAAAAAAGCAAAAGCTTTTAGCATTTTGGTGCATGATTCCCACTACTTTGGCGTGGGTGTGAAAAGTAACCTATATCTGAGAAATATGCAAAAAATAATATTTAAGTCTGTCCAAGATAGAGTTTTTAAGGTATAATAAGCGGTAGACATAAAGGAATCTCTTGTTAGATAATAAAATTGTTCAATTAGAAAAAGTTACAAAACAATATTTTAAATAAGGAGAGAAACAAATGAACTTAGATAGTCAAAAAAGATATCAATACATAGATATTGCGCGCGGAATAGCTATGTTATGTATAATAATTGGTCATCTGGGAAATCGGACTATAAATAGGGTAGTATTTACTTTTCATGTTCCGATATTTTTTCTTATATCTGGATTTTTTATATCTGAAAAAACATCATTATCAGAGTTTATGAAAAAAAGAATCAGAAGTTTAATTGTTCCTTATGTCTGTACTTGTATTGTAATAATAGGGATAGCAACTTTAGAAAATTACATTACTGGTGGAATTTGGGAATCTTTGTGGGCTTTTGGCAGATGGACTTATGCGTCTTTATATGGTGCGGGTGATTATTATACAGAACCTTTTTACATAAAAGCAATAGGGGCAATCTGGTTTTTATGGGCAACATTTTGGGGGCAACTCTTTCTTAAACTTTCCTTTAAATTGAATGATAAATATAGACCGCTTTTTGTGCTTTTTTTGTTTTTAATAGGCTATTTTTCGAGATTTTTGTTGTGGTTTCCATTAAGTATACAGGCTGGATGTTGTGCAACATTGTTTATATATATAGGATATATATGTAAAAAATCAAAAGCGGTTGTTGAAATGATTCCCGATGAAACAAAAAATGTTGCTAAAGTTTTTGCACTTATCGTATGGCTTTTTTTTATCAAGGATTTTCAGTCGTTTTGGTTAGTTCATTGTGATATTGGACGTGGTATTATAGATATCTTTGGGGCTTTATGTGGGTGTTATATAGTATCGCAAATTTCAAAAATTATTGAAAAGTATGTTGCTGGATTGCGTAAAGCCTTAGCTTTTATTGGAAAATATAGCATTTTTGTACTTTGCATTCACATTATTGAATTGAATTTATTTCCTTGGAAAGATATCATGGATAATATGATAGAATTGGGAATGTCAGAATCATTGCGATTACCTGTTACGATAGTAGGAAAATATGTAATGGATATAGGGATAACAGTTATATGTGCACATTCAAAGTGGATAAAAAAATTATTTGGAATGAATTAGTTTCCTAATTCTAAAAACTTTTTTCACCTTTTCCCATAAAAATCCAGTGCGTTATTCGTATCTTATATAAGAGCGTTAAAGTTTGTCAATAGCGCCGATTTACGAGCATAAATATTGTCAACAATATAGTAAAAATTACTGCTCGCAAATTTAATTATACTAAGCGGCGAAAAGACTGATGCTAAGTATAATATCATGCACACAACAGCACAAAGGAAAATTACTGCTTTGCGGCGTACGGTTGGCGCAACTAAACGGCAAATTTTTTTGACGTTCAGTATAACAATTGTTTAGAAATAGCTTTTTAGTTCAGTGTAATTTTTTGAAGTTATTTTAAACTAATTGAGTGAAAGGGAAGGGTGAGATTATGAAAAAGAAAAAAGCAATGTTACTTTTAACAAGCGTACTTATGACAAGTGTGTCACTTTATGGCTGCGGCAATGCGTCCTATAATAAATCTGCTTCGGACGGCGCAGTGTCCGGCGGTGCGGCGGAAAGTCCGACAAACAATCAAAATATCAGCAATAATAGTGGTGTAACGGAAGCCGAGCAAGGTGTATTTGACTTAGATTATAATGATGGCTTTGCCGCAGATCGTGCAATGGCTTCTCCGGATAGTGCGGATAATGCGCTTTTTGCTGAAAATTTTGTTATGGACGAAGGTGAAATGCCAGTACCTACGGAGGGCAGCTTTGCAGGCGGGGATTTTAATACAGAAGAATACAGCACAATTGAGGAAAAGGGATATTCGAGCGTTGCAAATACGCCACTTTCCACATTTTCGGTGGATGTCGATACGGCTTCCTACAGCAATTTGCGTCGTATGATTGAGGATGGATATACATTGAACGAGATACCGCAGGGAGCAGTTCGGATTGAGGAAATGCTGAATTATTTTTCCTACGACTACAATTTGCCAAAGGGAACAGAGCCATTCGGCGTAACAACGATTATGGGAGATTGCCCTTGGAATGCAGATGCAAAGCTTTTGCAAATCGGTTTAAAGACACAGGAAATTGATTTTAGTGAAGCACCAGCTTCCAATCTTGTGTTTTTGTTGGACGTTTCAGGATCGATGTATACGGATGACAAGCTTCCGTTGCTGCAAAAGTCGTTTTGTTTGCTTACAGAAGAATTAACACAGAAGGACAGGGTATCTATTGTTACATACGCAGGCAATGATGAAGTTGTGTTAAAAGGCGTGGACGGCAGCAAGAAATCGGAGATAACGAACGCCCTTAACAATTTGACCGCAGGTGGCTCTACGAATGGAGCTAAAGGCATTGAAACGGCGTATGCCTTGGCGGAGAACTATTTTATAGAAGGTGGAAATAACCGCGTGATTTTGGCAACGGACGGCGATCTCAATGTGGGCACGACCAGTGAAAGTGAATTACAAGCATTAATTACCGATAAGAAAGAATCCGGTGTATTTTTGTCCGTGCTTGGGTTTGGCACAGGCAATATCAAGGATAATAAAATGGAAACCCTTGCGGATAGTGGCAACGGGAACTATGCGTATATTGATTCTTTTAGCGAGGCAAAAAAAGTTTTAGTGGAAGAAATGGGCGCAACGCTGGTGACAGTGGCAAAGGATGTAAAAATCCAGATTGAATTTAATCCTGGTTATGTAAAAGGCTATCGTCTGCTTGGCTACGAGAATCGGGCATTGGCGGCAGAGGATTTTGATGACGACAAAAAAGATGCAGGCGAAATCGGCGCAGGGCATATGGTGACGGCACTTTATGAAATTATTCCTGTTACATCAGCACAGGAAATTGACCAAACTGATTTAAAATATCAGAATAAGAAAGCAAATGTCGGTATGGAAAACGGCGAATGGCTAAACCTAAAAATTCGATACAAAGAACCGGATAAAGAGGAAAGCAAGCTTTGCGAATATCCTGTAACAGAAGAAGCTTACCAAAAAGAACCGACTCAGGATTTTTCTTTTGCGGCAGCAGTGGCGGAGTTTGGATTAATTGTTCGTGACAGTCAGTATAAAAAAGACGCTTCTTTTGAGAATGTTAGAGCACTTTTAAAATTGGTAGATACAGAATCTGACGATTATAAAGATGAATTTGCTTATTTAGTGAAGAAATTGCAGAAGGCGTCACAATAAATCCAATTTGAATTGTTTGTGCGATTGTGTGTGGTATGTTTGGAAGTATCAAGGGGGATTTACTTACAATGTCTATAAAAAGGCGATTACCAACAATATTAAAACCAGTGTGGAATAACGTAAATTATGCAGTTCCGATGATGCGTAATGCTGCGCCTTCATTTCCGGCAGCGGCAGGAATGCCTGCAAAAAAAGAAACCAATATAGCGGTGCTGGATTTTGGCGTGCGTTTGTTTCAAAACAGTATACGAAAACAAGGGAAAGGGAATGTTTTAATTTCACCATTGTCAATTCTAACGGCGTTTGTGCTGGCGGCAAACGGCGCAAGAGGAAATACACTTGCGCAGATGGAAAATGTGTTTGGTGCTTCCGTGTCGGAATTAAACGAGTATTTGTGCAGGTATAAAGCTGCGCAGGCGGCGGGCAGGGAACTTTTGACTGCCAATGCTATCTGGCTGCGGAAGAATTTAGAAATTGCACTAGAACCTGAATTTTTGCAGGCAGGTGAGAAATACTTGAACGCAAGTGTACATCTAGCGCCTTTTGACGCAGCAACATTAGGGCAGATTAACGGCTGGGTAACAAAGCATACAAACGGAAAAATTACGGAAATTTTAAATGGTCTAAATCCTTGCGCAACGATGTATCTGCTCAATGCGGTTTCGTTTTCCGCAGAATGGGTAGAATCTTTTATGGTAACGCAGGTAGAGGAACGGGATTTTACCAAAGAAGATGGAACTATCCAACGTGTAGAGATGATGTGCACGGAGGAAGATTATTATTTGCGTGACAGTTGCGCAGGCGGTTTTCTGAAATATTACAAGGGCGGGCGATATGCATTTGCCGCCCTTCTGCCCAAGAGAGGCATAACGGTGGCGCAGTATGCAGCTTCTTTAACGGGAGAGCGTCTGCATTCTATTTTAGCCAATCCAATTCATAATGAGGTTGATATAGAACTTCCAAAGTTTCAGGTAGAGTATGGCATAGAACTTAGCAGTATTTTGCAGGAAATGGGAATCATAGATGCCTTTCAGCCGCAGGCGGACTTTTCGGGGATTGGCAGATTAAAAAGAGAAAAATTGTTCTTAGAGGGGGCACTGCATAGAACTTATATTTCAGTTCATGAAAACGGCACAGACGCAAGCGCCATGTTGTTAGGTGCGCTCTCTTCTGATAAAAAGTATGTACATTTAAACCGCCCGTTTGTCTATATGATTGTCGACTGCAAAGTAAATTTTCCTGTATTTATTGGGACTGTAACTGAGTTCGTGTAGAGCAGCAAATATTGATTGGTATGCGTGCTAAAGCACGCAAGGTCAAAGAGTGGTGTTGAAACAGCAGTGAATAAAATACTGATCAAAAACATCACATTATTTGAAAGCATGATTCGCCATCTAAATGAATTTCCGATTATGAAGCAAATGCTCCATGCAATTTTATTTCAAGGAAGTGACTTTGCATACAATCCAGACACAAAGGAAATCAATCTGGTGTGTATGTTTGGATATGCGGTAAATAGTAATGGGAAAGTGCAGATTATAACAAGAGCGTATAAAGATTATGAAAGACGACATGTTGGGATAAGAAAAATAGTAAATCAAATAAGTTAGTGTGGTGATTTAAGAAATAACTAAAAATTTATTCGTTGATATTTGTGTCATGAGATTGGAGTGGACACTATGGAACTTGAAATAGGTGTTGAAAACTTATTAAACAAAAGGAAAATAGAATCAGACCGTATAGAGTTTAAAACGGGATGGAATCCGGACGATATCTATCATAGTGTCTGTGCATTTGCAAATGATTATAACAATGATGGCGGCGGCTATATTATTGTAGGTGTTGAAGAAGAAAATGGTATTGCAAAGCGTCCGGTAAAAGGATTGCCGGAGTATATGCTGGATACAATTCAGAAAGAGATGGTAGGATATAATAATATGATATCCCCACCATATTTTCCACAAGGGATACCAACAGAAGCGGATGGAAAATGGATTTATGTTATTGTTGCAAGAGCGGGACAGCAGCGTCCATATAAGTCACCGGAATATGTAACTAGCAAGAAAGATAAAAAATATCATTATTATATTCGGTATCTGACAAGCTCTGTTAAGGCAAATCCGGAACAGGAACGGGAATTGATTAATATGTCGGATCAGACACCATTTGACTGCAGGGCAAATCATAAGGCAGCATTCGAAGATATTTCACCTGTGTTGTTGGAAGATCACCTGCGTAAGACTGGCAGTAAACTTGCAAAACAGGTAAGAGAGCGTGGCGTTGAGGAAATTCTCAAGGATATGCAGCTTTTAGTAGGACCACCAGAACTCAGATATATTCAGAATGTGGCGCTTATGATGTTTTGTGAGCATCCGGAGAAATTTTTTGGATATACTTATGTTCAAATGACATCATTTCCAAAGGGAAGCATAGAGAATCCAAGTGTCAGTGAGGATTTTCCAAATATTACAGGTTCAGTCCCCAAAATGATTCAGGCAGCAATGGAACGTTTTCGTAATTTGTTTATTCGGGAGAAGGTTATTAAAGTTCCGAATCAGATGGAGGCTCTGAGAATTTTTAATTATCCTTATCAGGCAATCGAGGAGGCAGTGGTAAATGCTTTTTATCATAGAGATTATATGTCGTATGAGCCGGTTACGATAGAGATAGAGCCGGACTGCATAAATATCATGAACTTTCCCGGTATTGATAGATCAATTTCTGAAAAGACGATAGCAGAAGGAAAAAGGTTTGTTTCCAGATATTATCGTAATAGAAGATTGGGGGAATTTTTAAAGGAGCTTAATCTATCAGAAGGTCATTCGTCCGGTATTCCGACGATACAGGAAGAACTGGCAAAAAACGGCTCACCTAGAGCAGAGTTCTTTACGGATGAAGACAGACGAGCTATGAGAATACGAATTCCGATTCATCCGGCATTTTTAGAAAATGATAATGAAGTTGCAACATCGGATCATTATGAAAAAGCGACGAATAAATTGTCAAAGAAAAAGATGGTACAGTATGATAAAATCCTAAAGTTGATGGATGATGGTGACTGGCATAAAACTGCGGAAATTGCAGATAAACTGGGACTAAAGGATACTAGAACAAAAGAATTATTAAAAGAATTGGTTGGACTTGAAAAGCTTGTTGATAACGGTAAAACAAAAGGCAAAATGTATAAATTAAAATAATTCGTCGCTAAAAAAGTGACGAAAAAAGCGACGAATAAATAATGAAAACTTTAGTCGTAAATGTGGAGTTTAGTCCACAAACCCACCGGCTTTAGCCGGTGGTCGTTTAGTTTCAACAAAAACAAGAAAATCGGGGTAAAAGAACTTACAATTGGAAACAAAACAATTTTGGAAGCGGTTGTATAAAGTGGGTGGGATATGTTTTTAAATATTGTTTGGATAGGAGAATAAAATGAAATCAAAGAAAATTTCAAAGAAAATCTGTACAGTGCTACTTGCTTGTGCCATAGTATTTGGAGCAGCAGGATGCAGCGGTTCGGCAGAAACAAACAATGTAGTTGAGAACAAAAGTTCCGAACAAATAACAGAAACCGCAATACAAGACAGCAAAGAAGATTTAATTTCCAATACAATAAAGGAGGAAAATGCTATGACAGAAAATGAAATTATTCAAGTACCAGAATGGGAACTTATTGAAATTCCACAAAACAGTGCGCTTGCATTTGTAGAATCCATGCAGTTAGGCTGGAATTTGGGGAATACGTTTGACGCATCAAACTGTAGTGTCGCTGAGGAATTGGAGTATGAATCGGCATGGGTTGGCGTTGCAACGACTAAGGAAATGATACAGACAATTGCAAATGCGGGATTTCGTACTATCCGCATTCCGGTATCGTGGCACAATCATGTAGATGAAGATTTTCAAATTAGCAAAGTGTGGCTTGAGCGTATTCAAGAGGTGGTTGACTGGGCAATTGCGGAAGACTTGTATGTAATTATCAATATTCATCATGACAATGAGGAAAGCTTTATGTATCCGTCTTATGAATATTTGGAGCATTCCAAGCAGTATGTACAGGCAATATGGCAGCAGGTATCGGAACGGTTTGCGGAGTATAATGAAAAACTGGTGTTTGAAACGCTAAATGAGCCACGGCATATAGGGACGGATCATGAATGGTGGATTGATGTTAATTCCGAAGTGGGAAAGGAATGTATAGATTGCGTAAATCAGTTAAATCAAACGGCGGTAGATACAATACGGGCAAATGGAAAAGGATACAACAACTCCCGCTATATTATGGTGCCAGGATACTGCGCTTCACCGGATTTTGCACTGGCAGATGCTTTTGTTCTGCCAACGGATAATAGTAGTGCAGAAAACAGGATTTTGGTATCGGTTCATGCGTATACACCCTACAACTTTGCTTTGGCGGATGAAAATGACAAAAACAGCACCGATCAGTTTTCAATTGCGGAACAAAATGGAACAGCAGATATTGATACATTTATGAAAAAACTATATGACAAATATATTTCCAAAGGAACTGGTGTAGTAATCGGCGAGTTCGGCGCGAGAATTAAAAAGGACAATATACAGGCACGCACGGAGTTTGCAGCATACTATGTTGCACAGGCAAGGCATTATGGGATAACAACCTGCTGGTGGGATAATAATTCTTTTGGCGGTGATGGAGAAAACTTCGGCATTTTAAGGCGGGTAAAAAATCAGATACTTTTTCCGCAGATTGTGACGCAGATGGTACACTATAGCACGCGTAGATTTTAGATGGTTTTTTGTAACAGTTCAGGTAGGGGCTGTCGCATTAAGACAAACGAACACAAGATATTCTAACTCTGTGCTAAGATTTATACCATATCTGGTAGCATCAAAGCTTATTGCGACAGCCCCGTAATAAAATGTAGAGGTTGGAGGTATCCAGCCCATCGCGAAGCGATTTCCAATGGTTGGATACGTAACAGTTCAATGGGCTATCTGAACTGTTACGGATTTTTAGGGAATGAAAGGAATAGAAGATAACGATGCTTGGATTTTTAAAAAAGAATAACGAAGCAAAAGTTTATGGTAATCATGAAATAAAAGAGGAACAAGAAATAATGGAAAAAGAAACAGCAGCAGCATTTGCAGTTACGGATTTTGGTGTGCGTTTATTGCAGCGTAGTATGAAAGAGGAGGAAATTAAGGGGGCAGCAAATAAAAATATTTTAGTTTCTCCATTATCCGTTCTCTGCGCCCTTGCAATGACAGCGAACGGCGCACGGGAAGAAACGCTTTCCCAGATGGAGAAAGTGTTTGGCGCATCTTTAAACGAATTAAATCCATTTCTTGGCGGCTATATCTTAACGCCGGCGCAGGGGGCAGTGAAACTCCATTTAGCAAATGCCATATGGATTCAGGATGAAATGGATTTTACATTGAGTCAGGACTTTTTGCAGACCAACAAAAAATACTTTGATTTCGAGGTTAATCAAGCACCTTTTGATGAAACAACATTGAATAATATTAATCACTGGGTTTGTAAGCAAACGGATGGGATGATTCAAAAAATTCTTGATTGTATCAGCAGAGAAGCTGTAATGTATCTGGTAAATGCCCTTGCTTTTCAGTCAAAGTGGGAAAAGGCATATGAGCAGGAATCGGTACGAAAAGGAAAGTTTTTTCAAGAGGATAAAACAGTACAGGAAATAGATTTTATGTATGGAGAAGAACACATGTATCTAAAGGAGGACAATGCAGAGGGATTTATAAAGTATTATAAGGATTCCCAGTACGCATTTGCCGCACTGCTTCCCCGAAAAGGCTTAAAAGTGTCAGAGTATGCAGCTTCGCTAACTGGTAAACGGATACAGCAGATATTGTCAAATGCAGAAGATATAGAAGTAAAAACAGCCCTGCCCAAATTTGAAATGGAATATGGTATTGATTTATTTGAAGTTTTACATAAAATGGGCATAAAAGATGCCTTTTCTCCACAGAGAGCAGACTTTTCAGGAATGGGAACTTTGGGAGGTGGAAAGATTCACGTTGATCAGGTAATACATAAGACATTTATCTCTGTAGACGAAAAAGGAACAAAAGCAGGCGCAGCGACACTGGTTGGCATTCGCTGCCTTTGCGCAAGGCCAGAAGAGCAACCCCAAAAAGTATATTTAGACCGTCCGTTTGTATATATGATTATTGACTGCAATAATAATTTGCCGATATTTATTGGAATAAAAAAACTGGCATGAGTGTGAATTGTAACCCTGTTACTGAATTGTAACAAAATTTGCAAAAAAAATTCTTGAAAATCACAAATACTTATGCTATGATACCAATTAGTAAAAGAATCTTAGAATAAAAATGACTTGAAAATGCTATGAAGGAGACTCTTGTTAGGAAAAGCGACAGGAAGATGGTGTCACCGACTGAGAGCACCAACCGTGGGAACAAACAAAGGGAACACTCCGGAGCAGATTATTTGAACAGGCAGGCGAGGCAGCAGAGCAAACCAGTCCCACTAGGGTAATACGTAAGCATGCGTTAAATGTAAGAGAGGATAAGACAGAAACCGCCGAAGAATATGTTGGTTACAGGTCTTGTCAATGCGGGTGGTACCGCGGGTATATTTGCATTATCCGTCCCGGAATACATTTGTATTCTGGGATTTTTTTATGCACACGGTCACTCAAAGGAAGAATGTCAGCCTAGCTGACGAGTGCCCGGCGCGCGAGTAGGGAAGATGGCTCTTTCCTACTTGATTGCACACAGGCACGCAAAGGAAGAATGTCAGCCTAGCTGACGAGTGCCCGGCGCGCGAGTAGGAGAGAAGGTTATTTCCCTACTCGATTAGTAAAAAATGTTTATATTTTGCAGATGCAATTGAGAATGGAGGATTATGAAAATGTACAGAGATTTGACAATGAAGGAAATCGGGGAACAACATATTGGGCAGACATTGCAGGCAGCGGGCTGGGTAGAAAATATCCGTGATCACGGTGGCGTATCCTTTATCGACCTGCGTGATATGTATGGTGTGCTTCAGGTGGTTTTGCGCGATACTAGTTTATTAAAGGGTATTACCAAAGAAATGTGTCTTTCGATTGAGGGGTTGATTGAGAAACGGGATGAGGAAACGTACAATCCCAAGATTCCCACAGGTACGATTGAATTAGAGGCAAAAAAAATAACGGTTCTTGGAAAAGTATACCAGCAGCTTCCGTTTGAAGTGATGACTTCCAAGGAAACAAGAGAAGATATTCGGTTAAAGTATCGTTATCTCGATCTTAGAAATGCAAAAGTACGTGACACCATTATTTTTCGATCGCAGGTTATCAGCTTTTTGCGGCAGAAAATGACAGAAATGGGTTTTTTGGAGATACAGACACCGATTTTATGCGCTTCCTCACCAGAGGGCGCAAGGGATTATATTGTGCCATCACGCAAATATAAAGGAAAATTTTATGCACTTCCGCAAGCGCCGCAGCAGTATAAACAACTTTTAATGGTATCTGGTTTTGATAAATATTTTCAAATTGCGCCGTGTTTTCGTGATGAGGACGCGCGGGCTGACCGTTCGCCGGGCGAGTTTTACCAGCTCGATTTTGAGATGAGTTTTGCAACACAAGAGGATGTATTTCAGGTAGGAGAGGAAGTTTTATCGGCTGTATTTGAGCGCTTTGCGCCGGAGGGATACACCGTTACCAAAGCACCGTATCCGATTTTTAGCTATAAACAGGCAATGTTAGAATTTGGCACGGATAAGCCTGACCTTAGAAATCCACTGCGGATTATTGATGTAACGGACTTTTTTCAACAATGTACCTTTAAGCCATTTATAGGAAGAACGGTGCGTGCGATTAATGTACACGCAGAAATGTCAAAAGGATTTCATGAAAAGCTGTTAGACTTTGCTACCTCCCTTGGCATGGGAGGGCTGGGATATTTAGAAGTCGCAGAGGATATGTCTTACAAAGGACCTATCGACAAATTTATTCCAGAAAATTTAAAACCGCAGTTAGCAAAGCAGGCAGGCTTGAAACATGGCGATACCATTTTCTTTATTGCCGATAAAGAGGAGCGGGCAAACTATTATGCAGGGAAGCTTCGGATTGAGATTGGAAATCGGTTGGAGCTTTGTGAAAAAAATGCATATCGTTTCTGCTATGTCAACGATTTTCCTATGTTTGAACGAGATCCGGAAACAAAGCAAATTGGATTTACACACAATCCATTTTCTATGCCACAGGGAGGATTGGAAGCATTGCAGAACGAAAATCCGCTGGATATTCTGGCATATCAGTATGATATTGTGTGCAATGGTGTCGAACTTTCCAGCGGCGCTGTCCGCAACCATGATATGGAGATTATGGAAAAGGCGTTTGCGATTGCGGGATATAGTAAGGAAACGCTGGAGTCAAAATTTGGCGCACTTTATCAGGCATTCCAATTTGGTGCACCGCCTCACGCAGGCATGGCACCCGGTATTGACAGAATGTTGATGCTGTTGAAAAATGAGGAAAATATCCGTGAAGTTATTGCATTCCCGATGAGTGGTTCGGCGCAGGATTTAATGTGCGGCGCACCCAATGATGTAACGGAACAGCAGCTTCGGGAAGTGCATATTAAGGTGCGGGATTAATATTACAGTATATACTGCATGGTAAAAAGATTTACTGTGCAGTTGCGTCAGCCGCATGCCGCAAAGCGGCAGTTTTGCTATGAGTGGTTGTGTGCATATTGTTATACTTAGTATATAGCGTATATAAGAAATGTGTATCTGACAGAAAGCTTTTTCAAATATGATCAAGCAGGGAAGCGGAAAAAGGAGGCATATATGGCGAACGTGATTTCTGACGAAACAATAGAGTATGTAGGGATTCTGGCGAAACTTGCACTTTCTGACAAAGAGAAAGAACAAGCGAAGAAGGATATGGGAAATATGCTGGATTATATTGATAAATTAAATGAACTGGATACTACAGGCATTGAGCCCATGTCACATGTATTTCCTGTTCAGAATGTATTCCGTGAGGATATTGTGACAAACAAAGATGAGAGTGAAAAGACGCTAAGAAATGCGCCAGGACAAAAAGACAATATGTTTATGGTGCCAAGGACGTTTGAATAAAGCGCAAAAAGTAGTTCTAAAGGCTTTGTGCTAAGGGGCACAAAGCCAAGAACTGCTAAATTTAGCGCTGGCAAAAAGTAGTTCTAAAGGCTTTGCGCAAATGGCACAAAGCCAAGAACTGCTAAATTTAGCGCTGGCAAAAAGTAGTTTTAAAGGTTTTGCGCTAAGGGACGTAGTAATTTGGAGGTGGGTATAGATGGATATTTTATCATTTACGGCTGTGGGGCTTTCTGCGGCGATAAAAGAGGGGAAGGTGACGGCTGTAGACGCAATGGAGGCGGTGCTTACGCAGATGGATCGGGTGGAAAAGGACATCCATGCGTATGTTACAGTTGACAGAGAAAAGGCGTTAAGTGCAGCGGCGAAGGTGCAGGAACAGATTCAGGCGGGGACGCTTACGGGTGCGCTTGCAGGTGTGCCTGTTGCGATTAAGGACAATTTGTGCACCGAGGGAATGCTTACTACATGTTCTTCGAAGATATTGGAAAATTTTATTCCGACGTTTTCTGCACAGGCAGTTGTAAATCTTGAAAAAGCAGGTGCTGTAATTATTGGAAAAACAAATATGGATGAGTTTGCAATGGGTTCTACGACAGAAACCTCTGCATTTGGTGTAACCAAAAATCCGCGGAATCTATCGCACGTTCCGGGCGGCTCGTCAGGCGGCTCGGCTGCGGCTGTAGCAGCAAACGAATGTTTCTTCGCACTTGGCAGCGATACGGGGGGGTCTATCCGGCAGCCAGCAGGCTTTTGTGGTGTTGTCGGTATGAAGCCGACTTATGGCACGGTTTCACGTTATGGACTGATTGCCTATGGTTCGTCGCTGGATCAGATTGGGCCGCTGACAAAGGATGTCACAGACTGTGCAGCGGTTTTGGATATTATTGCGTCACATGACCCTAAGGATGCTACTTCTATGAAACGGGAGAATTTGGACTTTTCATCGGCGTTAATACAGGATGTTTGCGGAATGAAAATCGGTATTCCAAACGACTATTTCAAAGAGGGGATTTCGGCGGAAGTTAAGGAGTCTGTGCTTGCCGCCGCAAAATGCCTAGAAGCACAGGGAGCAGTGATAGAAACCTTTGACCTTGGTCTTGTGGACTATGCGATTCCAACGTATTATACAATTGCAGCAGCAGAAGCAAGTTCCAATTTGGAACGCTTTGACGGCATTAAATATGGCTATCGTGCAGCAGATGCGGAGGGGCTGCATGAAATGTATAAAAAGACTCGTTCCGAGGGCTTTGGTACAGAAGTCAAACGTCGGATTATGCTTGGTTCGTTTGTGTTAAGCTCTGGCTATTATGATGCCTATTAT
This sequence comes from uncultured Lachnospiraceae bacterium, assembly GCA_965114465.1. Taxonomy (GTDB): domain Bacteria; phylum Bacillota; class Clostridia; order Lachnospirales; family Lachnospiraceae; genus COE1. The sequence continues at coordinate 5,614 of CBCOYO010000060.1, read as the reverse complement.
TTAAAAGCGTTAAAAGTAAAGGCAATGATTAAAAATGCGTTTGATGATGCGTTTGCAAAGTATGATATCATACTAGGGCCTGTTGCGCCGACGACTGCGCCGAAGCTTGGGGAAAGCTTATCCGACCCATTAAAAATGTATTTAAGCGATATCTATACAATATCCGTTAATTTGGCAGGACTGCCCGCCATCTCTCTCCCTTGTGGAAAGGACACTAATGGGCTGCCGATTGGATTGCAGTTGATTGCGGATCGTTTTCAAGAAAAGAAACTGATACAGGCAGCTTATACGTATGAAACGTGTAAAGGCGGCTGCCTGCAACTTTAAGATGTGGGTTTATACTGAAAATTTAATTGCTTTTTAGTATCGTAAGAATGGGGGATGAAAATGTCAAAACAATATGAAACCGTTATTGGCTTAGAGGTGCACGTGGAACTGGCGACGAAAACAAAGATTTTCTGCGGCTGCTCTACAGCGTTTGGCGGCGCACAGAATACACATACCTGTCCGGTTTGTACAGGAATGCCCGGATCGCTTCCTGTATTAAATAAACAGGTAGTGGAATACGCAGTTGCGGTTGGACTTGCAACGAACTGCACGATTACGCAGTATTGCAAATTCGATAGAAAAAATTATTTTTATCCAGATAATCCGCAGAATTATCAAATAAGCCAGCTTTATCTGCCGATTTGCCGCAATGGATACGTAGAGATTGAAACACCGGAGGGAACGAAATCGGTAGGGATTCATGAAATCCATATGGAGGAGGATGCCGGAAAGCTGATTCATGACGAGTGGGAGGACTGTTCGCTCGTAGATTATAACCGTTCTGGCGTGCCGTTAATTGAGATTGTATCAGAACCAGATATGCGCAGCGCTGAGGAGGTTATTGCCTATCTGGAAAAGCTACGCATTATTATTCAATATCTAGGGGCTTCGGACTGCAAATTAAATGAAGGATCTATGCGTGCCGACGTAAACCTTTCCGTGCGGGAAGTTGGCGCAAAAGAGTTTGGAACTAGAACAGAGATGAAAAATCTAAATTCTTTTAAAGCGATTATGCATGCAATTGCAGGCGAGAGAGAGCGGCAGATTGAGTTGCTCGAAGCTGGACAGCAGGTAGTGCAGGAAACAAGGCGCTGGGACGATACGAAGGAGTATTCTTATGCAATGCGATCGAAAGAAGATGCGCAGGATTACCGCTATTTTCCAGATCCCGATCTTGTACCAATTTATATTAGTGATGCGTGGTTAGAGGAAATCCGCAGCAGGCAGCCGGAGTTTCGTGAGGAAAGAATGGCAAGAATCCGCCGAGAGTATGATATTCCAGAGTACGATATTGGTATTATTACAGATTCCAAGCATTTGGCTGATTTATTTGAGCAGACGGTCGCTATCTGTAAGCAGCCTAAAAAAGTGTCCAATTGGATTATGGGAGAAACGCTGCGCCTATTAAAAGAAAAAGGTATGGACGCAGAAGATATTTCTTTTTCACCCGAAAACCTCGCAAAACTGATTGCGTTGGTAGAACAGAAAGTGATTAATTCATCCGTGGCAAAGGAAGTATTTGAAGTGCTTTTTGAGAAAGATATCGACCCAGAGCAGTATGTGGCAGACAAAGGATTGAACACCGTAAATGACGAAGGCGCGCTGCGCAAAACCATTGAGGAAGTGATTGCTGCAAATCCACAGTCTGTCGAGGACTACCATAATGGGAAAGAGAAAGTAATCGGATTTTTAGTCGGTCAAACAATGAAGGCAATGAAAGGAAAAGCCGATCCAGCGATGGTGAATCGGATATTGAAGGAGGAAATTTTAAGTAATTAAATTTATTGACATTAATAGCCAAATGTGTTTAAATATACCTATGGAGGTAATATCATGAACACTTCAAATATCACAAATTATAAACCAAAAGATTTTGCTGAACTAATTGGCGTTTCTGTGAAAACCCTGCAGCGGTGGGACAGAGATGGAACTTTGAAAGCAAACCGCACACCAACGGATCGACGTTATTACACTTATGACCAATATCTTCAGTTCAAAGGCATCAACACAGAAAATGATAATCGTCAGATTGTTATTTATGCCAGAGTGTCTACAAAAAATCAAGAAGACGATTTACACAGCCAGGTCAGTTTTTTGCGTCAGTTCTGTAATGCCAGAGGGCTTATTATAGATCAGTGTATTGAGGATTACGGAAGCGGATTAAATTATAACCGAAAAAAGTGGAATGGGCTTTTAAATGAAGTGATGGAACGAAAAATAAAGACGATTATAGTCACACATAAAGATAGATTTATCAGATTTGGTTATGATTGGTTTGAACAATTCTGCATGAAGTTCAATACAACCATAATGGTTGTAAACAATGAAGAACTATCACCACAAGAAGAACTTGTGCAGGATATTGTTTCAATTCTCCATATGTTCTCCGATAGGTTATATGGACTTCGCAAGTATAAAAAACAAATAGAAGGAGATGTGGAAATTGCTAAAGAGCTTCAAGACGGAAATAAATCCAACCAACGAACAGAAAGTGAAAATTCATAAAACGATTGGAATCTGTCGGTATATTTACAACTTTTATATCGCCCACAATAAAGAACTGCACGATAACGGCGAAAAGTTCGTATCCGGCAAATGCTTTAGTGTATGGCTGAATATGCAGAAACTTTATCAAAGAATAGATGCTGTCCGTACAGATTGTATCAATAAAACAATTGCTGAGATCGTGAAAACCAAGCCATCTTACATCGCTGTTGAGGATTTGAATGTATCGGGGATGATGAAGAACAGGCATTTATCAAAGGCAGCAGCATCACAGAAGTTTTATGAATTTAGAACAAAGCTGAAAGCAAAGTGTGAAGAGAACAGAATTAAGTTAAGGGTAGTAGACAGATGGTATCCATCTTCGAAACGATGTCACTGCTGTGGAGGAATCAAGAAAGATTTAAAGCTGTCTGACTGTATTTTAAATGAAGTTTGAATTGAGGTGAAATAATATGTGGCTGTTATTTGCCCTACTATCTTCCGTTTTTGCCGCATTAACATCGATTCTAGCAAAAGTTGGAATAAGCGGCGTAAATTCAAATCTTGCAACAGCAATTCGAACGGTTGTTGTGTTATTTATGGCTTGGGGAATGGTTTTTTTAACACATACCCAGACAGGGATATCCGAAATTGGGAAGAAAAGCTGGCTGTTTCTTATTTTATCAGGTCTGGCAACAGGGGCTTCGTGGCTGTGCTACTATAAAGCGCTTCAACTAGGGGAAGCATCGAAAGTAGTTCCTATTGATAAATTAAGCGTTGTGATTACACTGCTTTTGGCGTTTGTATTTCTACATGAGCAATTTACAATAAAGTCGATTGTTGGATGCATACTTATCGGTGTGGGAACGTTGTTTATGGTTTTATAAAAGAAGTCAGAAGCCGGCAAGCGTGATTTGATTTTCCTTTCTGCACAGCATATATTGCACGATTATGCAATATATGCTGTGCAAGGAATGGAAAATTTTGTTAATATCTTATCCTAGAATTTTGCACTATGCTGCAAAATCCGTAAAAAATTGTAACAAAATTTCTAAATTATTTCATTAATGTTTCTAACTCGTCCACTAAACTGTCAAACAATTGCAAAGCTTCTTCGATCGGTTTCTTTGTAGACATATCAACACCTGCATCTTTTAAAATAGAAACAGGGTCTTTGGAGCATCCAGCGCTTAGGAAATTTTCTTTGTATGCCTTGACTGCTGGTGCGCCCTCTTTTAAAATTTTCTGTGAGAGTGCAATCGCTGCCGAGAAGCCGGTTGCGTACTGGTATACATAGAAATTGTAGTAAAAATGCGGTATCCGTGCCCATTCTAAGTCGATTTGCGCATCGTGTACAATATCCTTGCCAAAGTATAGATCGATTAAATCATGGTAAACTTTGCTGGCTGTTTCGGTATTGATGCTCTCGCTATTTTGTGCCATTTGACTCATTTTTAGTTCAAATTCCGCAAACATTGTCTGACGGTAGAGCGTAGCGCGGAACTGCTCTAGGAAGTAGTTAATTAGATAAGCACGCTCTTTTTTGTCCGTTGTATGCTGTAGCAGGTACTGCATTAATAGGGACTCATTGCAGGTGGAAGCAACCTCTGCCACGAAAATTACATATTGCGAATCAATAACAGGCTGTGTTTTGTTGGAGAGGTAGGAGTGCAGGGCGTGTCCCATTTCGTGTGCGGTGGTAAATTCACTGTCCAATGTGTTTTTGTAATTTAAAAGCACAAAAGGATGCTTCCGTTCGCCACAGGAGTATGCCCCGCTGCGTTTGCCAGTATTTTCGTAAATATCGATCCAGCGGTTTGCAAAGCCTTCTTTAAGCAGTGCTGTATAGTCGTCGCCGAGCACAGAAAGCGCTGCAAGAATATTGTTTTTGGCTTCCTCAAAGGGAATGGATCGGTTAGAGTCTGGTACAATCGGCACATAGAGATCGTACATATGCAGTGCATCAACTTTTAACAGTTTTTTGCGAAGGCGTACATATTTGTACATAGACTCCATATTTTCATGGACAGCTTCAATAAGATTATAGTAAACTTCAGTATTGACATTGGTATTGTCAAGGGAAGCGCTGAGTGCGCTGTCATATTTACGCATATTTGCAAAAAATTGAAGCTGTTTCATCTGTGCGGACAGTAAAGCTGCGGCAGTATTTTTTAAACCGTCATATGTTTTGTAATAAGACTCAAATGCATCCTTACGGACATTGCGGTTTGTGTTCTGCAACAGTGGAATATAGCTGGATTGTGTTACCGGAAGGCGTTTTCCTTCAATATCTGTAATAGAGTCAAAGGTCATATCGGCATCACTTAACAGCGAAAAGATGCTGTCAGGCGCCTGCGCTAAATCGCTTGCTGCGGCAAGTATTTTTTCTTCCTCATTGCTTAAAATATGCGCTTTTTTGCGCCGAATATCATTGATATAACGCTGGTAAACCTTTAAATCTGGCTGTGCTGCATAAAATGCATCCAATTTTTCATCCGAAAGCGTAAGCAGTTCCGGTTCTAAAAAGGAAACAGCGGCAGACATTGCAACATAAGTGCTTAACATCTGATCACGGAATCCCTGATAAGTGGTGTTTTTGGTATCAACATCGGCATTTAATAATGCATAATTTGCAAATCGATCAAGTAATACGGAAACATCGTCCTGCAAGCGGAGAAAAGCAAGCAGACTTTCTGCGTTTTCACCGAGTTTGCCTTGATAATTTTCGAGCTGGGGAATCATCTCTTTTATTTTCATATGGTCTTTCTTCCAGTCCTCATCCGTTGCATATAGGTCTGTTACTGCCCATGTATATTCCTTTGGGACATCGCTCCTTTTTTCGTAGCTAATCGCTTCTTTTGCTGTTTCACTCATAGTATGTGAACCTCCTTGTTATAGTTTTAAAAGAATCTGTGAAACAAGTAATGGCTGTTTTTTGCTTGTTTCATCTTTACTATTAACTTTACCATTTTTTGGCGCGATATGCTAGAGGTATTTTTAAGACAATTGTATTTTATAAGTTTAGCGGTTACTTTTCACATCCACGCCAAAGTAGTGGGAATTATGCGCCAAAATGCTAAAA
>CBCOYO010000059.1:9082-19608 GCA_965114465.1 uncultured Lachnospiraceae bacterium | reverse complement strand
TCACACCGCAGTAACTTATAAGCTAATAAAAACTGGCATGAGTGTGAATTGTAACTATAAAGGTTACTTTTCACACTTACGCCAAAGTAGTGGGAATTATGCGCCAAAATGCTTGCACTTTAGCATTTTGTGTGCATCAATTGTTGCAATTCACACCGAATGTTCGTAAACTGGTGCAAAATCTGGCGTTGGTGTGAATTGTAACCTATAAAGGTATTTGAAATATAAAAAAAATATAATTTCCTTGTCTACATAGGGCTAGTGTGCTAGAATTTATATAACAGTTAACCGATATAGGCAAGGGGGCGTAAGTAAGATGTACATTGAAATAGATTTTAACAGTGATGAAGCGCTGTATCTTCAACTGCGCAACCAAATTATTATCGGGATAGCGACCTCACAATTCCAAGAGGGAGATACGCTGCCGTCAGTTCGGCAGTTGGCGGATACGATCGGCATCAATATGCATACCGTGAACAAGGCATATTCTGTGCTCAAGCAGGAAGGCTTTGTCAAAGTGGACAGGCGCAAAGGTGCTGTAATTGCATTGGATACAGATAAAATACAGGCATTAAAGGAACTAAAACGCGATATGCAGGTATTGCTGGCAAAAAGCAGTTGCAAAAGGATATCCTGCCAAGAGGTTCATGCGCTGATAGATGAGATTTATCAGGATTATGGGGATATTCGTAATGAATAGGAGTGAAATATATTAATGGAGGGCTGGGGAGATGCAGCAATTTACAGATAAAGCAAAAGTGGCTTTGCAGAAAGCAGCAAAAGCGGCAAAGGATTTGCACCAAAGTTATATTGGCAGCGAACATATACTTGTCGGGCTTGTAAGGGAAAAGACAGGCGTTGCAGCAAAGGTGCTTGCCGAGAACGGCGTTCAGGAATCGCAGTTAATCAGCATGATTAAAGATTTGATTGCGCCAGAGGGAAACCTTGCAATCATGGAGCGTGATGGTTATTCGCCAAGAGCCACAAAAGTGTTGGAGGACAGCCATAGGCTTGCAGCGAAATATAAAAGTAAAATGACAGGAACAGAGCATATTCTGCTGGCATTGCTAAGAGAGGGAGAAAATGTAGGGCTTCGGCTTTTAAATACGATTGGCATTAATGTGCAAAAGGTGTATATGGACACTTTGATTGCGATGGGAGAGGATATAAACCAGCACAAAGATGATTTGGCAAAGAGCCGTAATAAGAAGAAAAAAGATGGTGTGACCATTACGTTAAATCAGTACAGCAGGGATTTAACGTATCTTGCACGCGAGGGAAAACTCGATCCAGTGATTGGCAGAGATATGGAAATTATGCGTGTGGTACAAATCCTTTCAAGGCGCACCAAAAATAACCCATGTTTAATTGGTGAGCCGGGCGTGGGCAAAACAGCGATTGCAGAAGGGCTTGCGCTTCGGATAGTAAATGGTGAAGTACCAGATACAGTAAAAAACAAACGTGTTGTTACGCTGGACTTGGCAGGAATGGTGGCAGGCTCAAAATACCGCGGTGAGTTTGAGGAGCGGATTAAACGTGTGATTAAAGAAGTAATTGATGCTGGAAATATTTATCTGTTTCTGGATGAGATTCATACATTAATCGGCGCAGGCGGTGCGGAGGGGGCTATTGATGCGTCAAATATCTTAAAGCCCTCCCTATCAAGGGGTGAGATACAGCTTATTGGTGCAACGACGATTTCGGAATACCGCAAATATATTGAAAAGGATGCTGCACTGGAACGCAGATTCCAACCGGTTATGGTAGAAGAGCCTACAGAGCAGGAAGCAATTGAAATTCTTGCAGGCGTAGCTTATAAATATGAGGAACATCATAAGGTGACAATTACGCCGGAGGCATTAGAGGCGGCTGTTAAACTTTCCAACCGTTATATTAATGACAGAAATTTACCAGATAAGGCGATTGACTTAATTGATGAGGCGTCGGCGTCTATTCGTTTGAAAAATATGCATATTCCAGATAATTTAAAGGAAATGACCGAACAGATTAAGAAGTTTGATTTGCAGATTGAACGTTCCATTCGTATGGAGGCCTATACGCAGGCAGCGGAATTGCGGCAGAATCAAGAAGCATTAATAAAGAAATATGACAAAACATTGTCAAAATATGAAAAGACACAGGCGGAGAAAAATCTTGTTGTAACGGATAATGATATTGCGGAGGTAGTAGCGAATTGGACGAAAATTCCAGTGAAAAAGCTGACACAGAAGGAGAGTGACCGTCTATTAAAGCTGGAAAGCATTCTGCATAAACGTGTAATTGGTCAGGAGGAATCCGTAAAGGCAGTTGCACAGACAATGAAGCGCGGCCGTGTGGGATTGCAAGATCCTAACCGTCCAATTGGTTCTTTCCTATTCCTTGGCCCAACAGGTGTTGGAAAAACAGAACTTTCCAAAGCATTGGCAGAAGCCATGTTTGGTTCGGAAAATGCACTGATTCGTGTTGATATGTCAGAATATATGGAATCGCACTCTGTATCAAAAATGGTTGGTTCACCGCCGGGATACGTTGGTTTTGAGGAAGGTGGACAGCTTAGTGAAAAGGTGCGCAGAAATCCATATTCCGTAGTCCTTTTTGATGAAATTGAGAAAGCGCATCCAGATGTATTTAATATCCTTCTGCAAGTGCTTGATGATGGGCATATTACGGATTCTAAGGGCAGAAAAGTTAGCTTTAAAAATACTGTACTGATTATGACTTCAAATGCGGGTGCACAGCGGATTGTAGACCCCAAAAATCTAGGATTTGCAGTACAAAAAGACGCAAAAGCAGATTATGAGAAAATGAAATCCAATGTAATGGATGAGGTAAAGCGTTTATTTAAGCCAGAATTTATTAACCGTATAGATGAGATTATGGTGTTCCATCCGCTAACAGAACAAGATATGAAGCAGATTATTACATTGCTTTCCAAAAATCTTTGTGATAGATGTAAGGAGCAGATGGAAATTGAACTTTCCTTTACGAATACATTAAAGGAATATTTGATTAAAAAGCATGCGGACTTAAAGATGGGGGCAAGACCACTAAAGCGCGCGATCCAAAATGTAGTTGAGAATGAACTTGCCACTGCTATCTTGGAGGGGCGGGTAAAGCGCGGTGATACGGTATCTGTAGGCGTTCGAAATGATAAAGTAACGTTTACTGTGAAGGATAAGGAAACACAATAAAAATTGTTTTAAATAACTAAATTTTCTTGTGGAAAATTAAAATATTTTAGTATATACTGTAATTACCAAATAAATCACTGCAGCAGTTCTATTAGTTCTATTTATAGGATTGCTGCAAAACACCAAATATTATTGTTGCTTAGGAGGACTAAAGAAATGGCAGTGGTTGAGGAATTACTACGTTCGGAGAGTAATGGGAATATCAGCTTTGGGAACTATGAGCTTGCGCAGAAGGCGAAGCTTGAGGATTTTGAACATAGGGGTGATATTTATAAAGTAAAAACCTATCGAGATATTACCAAGCTGGAAAAAAACGGGTTATTTTTATATGAGTCTGTTCCCGGTACGTCCGTGTATGATTTCTGTGAAAGTGGACAAGGGATTTCCTTTATAGTAAAGGGAAATAAGGACGTGCAGATTACAATTGGCGGAGATGATGATTCCGAATATGAAGTAATTGTTGCAGGAGAAAGCGCTGGTGTCATGAAGACCAACCTTTCCGGAAAGCTCAATATCAGTGTCGAGCTGGAAGAAAATGGTGAGGCGGAGGTTCAGTTAATCAAAAAATAGAATAGCGGGTGTTTGGGCAGAAAGGGCTTTCAGAAAGCAGATAAAACAATTATGGCTTTATGAAAGCCCTTGTGTCTTATGTGAAAGGTGTATGGAGCAATGGCAAAAGGGAAAGTTGCAACGATGTTTTTCTGTCAGGAATGCGGGCATGAATCTTCCAAGTGGCTGGGGCAGTGTCCGGCATGTAGACAGTGGAATACGTTTGTAGAAGAAAAAGTAACTATAAAAAGCAGCGGCATGGGTGGCAACGCAAAAACTTCCGCTGCAAAAGATATACGAGAAGCATCAAAACCTGTGGAAATTAGTACGATAACAATGAATGAGGAAGATCGGATTTTAACAGGGATTGCGGAACTTGACAGAGTGCTTGGCGGCGGAATTATGCAGGGGTCGTTAACGCTTGTAGGCGGCGATCCAGGAATTGGGAAATCGACATTGTTATTGCAGGTATGTAGGCAGTTATCTAATTTAGGCAGGCGTATTTTGTATATTTCAGGAGAGGAATCGCTTAAACAGATAAAGCTTCGTGCAATGCGGATAGGAGAATTTCAGGAAAATATGCTGCTATTGTGCGAAACGAATATTTCACTGGTAGAAGAAGCCATTCGCAGTACGAAACCCGAAGCGGTTGTAATCGATTCCATTCAAACGATGTATCAGGAGGATATTTCGGCAGCGCCGGGGAGCGTGTCACAGGTGCGGGAAGCGACCAATATTTTTTTGCAGTTAGCAAAGGGCATGGGTGTTGCAATTTTTATTGTCGGGCACGTGACCAAAGAAGGAACGGTTGCAGGGCCAAGGGTATTAGAGCATATGGTTGATACGGTGCTGTATTTTGAAGGGGATAGATATGCGTCATACCGTATTCTGCGCGGTGTAAAAAACCGCTTTGGCTCAACCAATGAGATTGGTGTTTTTGAAATGCGGCGGGAGGGGCTTGTTGAAGTAACGAACCCCTCCGAATATATGCTAAGCGGCAAACCGATAGGGGCAAGCGGCTCTGTAGTGGTTTGCTCCTTGGAAGGAACACGCCCGATTTTAGTAGAGATTCAGGCATTAGTATGCAGAACGAACTTCGGTATCCCAAGACGTCAGGCGACAGGAACGGATTTTAACAGAGTGAATCTGCTGATGGCAGTTTTGGAGAAGCGTCTTGGGCTACAGATTGGGGACTGCGATGCATATGTAAATATTGCAGGTGGAATGCGGATCAGCGAACCTGCAATAGATTTAGGGATTATTATGGCAATTGTATCTAGTTTTAAAAACCGCGTCATTGACGAGAAAACGCTGGTTTTTGGGGAAGTCGGGTTAAGCGGTGAGGTACGTGCAGTTACGATGGCGCAGCAACGGGTACAAGAGGCGAAGAAGCTGGGATTTGACACGGTTATTATGCCGAAAGTAAATATGCCGGATGAGCAGATAGAGGGGATTCGTATTATTGGTGTTGGAGGAATTGGGGAAGCAATTGATTTTATATAAATAAAATGCACAATTTCTATTTTATATGCGAAATGTAAAAATTAATCCTTGTATTCAATACGGATATAGACTAGAATAAATACAGATATGCATAGAGGGGCCTTATCGTTCATATGATAAGGAGGCTATCATTATGAAAAAGCTTATGCAAATTTTTAAAGAAGTGAAAAAAATAGTTTATTTAGCAAATTTTTGTCTGTTTATGGGAGTAATACTCTGCGGATGCAGTGCACAACAGGAGGCAAAGGAAAGTGAACTGATTTTGCAGCTTCAAAATAAAGAAGAAACTGCGTTGCAGCAGACTGAAAATACAGGAAAAGAAGCAGTAATGCAGCAGGAACAAAATATAAGAAATGAAACGGCATTACAGCAGGCAGAAAATATAAATATAACAGAAACAGCAGCTTTGACAAAAGAAAGTCAGGCAATACAGTCGCAGCAGGAGATTTATGTTTATATCTGTGGTGCTGTAAACAATGCAGGCGTTTACCGGACAGGGGCAGGCAGCCGGCTTTTTGAAGTGGTAGAACTGGCGGGAGGTTTCTCGTCAGATGCGGATGAAACTTGCTTAAATTTAGCACGGGAAACGCAGGACGGAGAACAGATTGTGATTCTTACAAAAGAAGAAACGGCAGTTTTAGCAGAGAAAGGGATGTATTATGCAGCTTCTGTAGAACAAAGCAGTACAAAGAACACAAATGTAGAGAAATCAGCCGTACAGGGGGGCGGATTGGTAAATATTAATACAGCGTCTGTATCGGAACTTACCACGGTATCGGGGATTGGTGAGAGCAGAGCGCAGGCAATTATCGCTTACCGTGAAGCAAACGGCGGCTTTCAGACTATTGAGGATATTAAAAAGGTAGATGGCATTAAAGACGGACTTTTTGCAAAAATTAAGGATAAAATAACAGTGTAAAAAAGCGGGCGAAAGGGATTAGTAGTGATGGGAAAACGTGTTTTGGTGGTAGATGATGAGAAGCTTATTGTAAAAGGCGTGCGTTTTAGTCTGGAAAAGGACGATATGGAGGTCGATTGTGCATACGACGGCGAGGAAGCGCTGGAAAAAGTAAAGGGCAGCAGATACGATCTGGTGCTGCTTGATATTATGCTTCCTAAGCTTACAGGACTTGAGGTATGCCAGCAGATTCGAGAATTTTCTGATGTGCCGATCGTTATGCTAACTGCCAAGGGCGATGATATGGATAAAATACTGGGACTGGAATATGGCGCAGATGACTATATAACGAAACCGTTTAATATATTGGAAGTGAAGGCACGGATAAAGGCGATAATGCGCAGAACCGCAGGCAGAGCAGAAACAGAGCACAGACCGCAGGTGGTGGAAGCGGGCGATCTGCGGCTGGACTGCGATGGCAGAAGGCTTTATATTCATGATAAAGAGGTGAATTTAACGGCGAAGGAGTTTGATGTATTGGAACTTCTAGTATTAAATCCCAACAAAGTATACAGCCGCGAAAATTTGCTGAAACTGGTTTGGGGAGCTGATTATCCAGGAGATGTGCGCACTGTTGATGTGCATATCCGTAGGCTGCGCGAGAAGGTCGAGCCAAATCCCAGCGAACCGAAATATGTATTTACAAAGTGGGGCGTCGGCTATTATTACAAATAGGCAACTGTGCGGCAAATCTTTTTGTGTACAGTATAGATACAATAAAATGGAGTGATAAGGTGTCGAAACTGATTGAAAAGCTGAAAAAAATTAAAGGGTTCCGAAGCCTTCGGATGCGGATTTTTCTAATTATTATGTTGGCGGGGTTGATTCCCTGTATTATACTGCACTATGGTATTTTGGAACGTTATATGAGCAATGCGATAGCAGTTAGGACAAATGAGGTGCAGACGCAGGTTAAAATTATTGCAGACCATTTAACGATGTATAATTATTTGTTGGATAACAGCAGTGATGTGATTAATGCAGAACTATCGCAGCTATCGAATCTTTATGACGGCCGTGTACTGATTATTGATGGTGGTTTAAAGATGATTAAAGACACTTACGGTGTCAGTGAGGGAAAGACGATTATCTCTGAGGAGATTATTGCCTGCCTAAAAGGCGGCGGTGCATCAAACCGCCTGCGTGACAATAATTATATTGAAATTGTAGTGCCGATTGAGGAAAAATTAAAGGATAGTACGCGTATTGTTGGTGTTATGCTGACAAGTGTATCAATGGATAGTATTAATACAAGCTACGAATATATTCAAGGAAGGGCACTGCTGTTTGAAATATTGGCTCTTGTAGTGATATTTGGAATGGCGTTTTTCCTAAGCCGTTATTTGCTCAAACCATTTGAAAAGATTACAGACGCGATTAACGAGGTGAAAAACGGGTTTACTGACGAACAAATCTGCGTGAAAGAATACTTGGAAACAGAGCAGATTGGGGATGCTTTTAACCAGATGCTTGGCAGAATGAAGGTTTTGGATGATTCAAGACAAGAGTTTGTTTCCAATGTGTCACATGAACTGAAAACACCACTTGCGTCTATGAAGGTGCTTGCGGATTCCCTTTTGGCACTGGAAGATGCGCCAGCAGAGCTTTATCAGGAATTTATGACAGATATTACGGAGGAAATTGATCGAGAGAATAAGATAATTACAGATTTATTGTCACTCGTGAAAATGACGCGGACATCCGCAGACTTAAATGTAGAGCCAACGGATATTAATGCTGTTTTGGAATTGATGCTGAAACGTTTGGGGCCTTTGGCAATCAGGGCGGATATTAAGCTGATTTTTGAAAGTCGAAGACCAGTCAGCGCGGAAGTAGATGAAGTAAAGTTGACACTTGCTTTGACAAATTTGGTAGAAAATGCAATAAAATATAATGTCGAGGGTGGCTGGGTTAAAGTGGTATTGGATGCTGATCACAAATATTTTACGGTGGAGGTGGCTGACTCCGGAATTGGGATTCCACAGGCGGAAATTGAACATATCTATGAGCGGTTTTACCGTGTAGACAAGTCACATTCCAATGAAATTGGCGGCACAGGGCTTGGGCTTGCAATTACAAGGAGTGCAATATTAATGCATAGAGGATCGATTAATGTAGACAGCGAGGAAGGGCTTGGAACTACATTTAAAGTAAAGATACCGCTTACATTTATCGCAACGCAGGCATAATGGAAATATTGTATAAAGAAAAAACAGGAAGGAGGGCGTTAATAGCAATATGAAGCGGATAAAACGATATCAAACCGCATTATTTATAGCGGTCGTTTGTCTGATGATCGGAGTTTTTGGCTGCGGTAAAGAGAACAAGGACGAGGGTACGCCGATAGATATATCTTATCTGAATAAAAACGAAACAAAACTAGTCAAAGAAACACATTACCTTAAAAGTACGGATACACGCGAAAAAATTGTAGAAGTACTAACTTTGTTGTGTACTGTACCAGAAAACAGGGAATTAAAGGCAACTTTGACAAGTGGGATTAATATTATTAATTATTCCTTTGACGGAGAGCAGATTACGGTTTCATTGGGCGAAAAATACAAAGATCTTTCCACAACAACGGAAGTGCTGACAAGAGCCGCTCTGGTAAGAAGTCTTACGGCGATACCAGATGTAAAATATGTAATGCTCACGATTAACGGTGAACCTGCGGTCGATGTCAACGGCAATACAATTGGCATTATGACGGCAGATATGTTTGTCGACAATGCGGGAACACAGCAGCTTGATGCGGTCGGAACGGTTACCTTGCAGCTTTACTTTGCCAATGAAACGGGCGATGGGCTTGTGGCGATTAGCAAAGATGTGGAGCATAATGCAGATGTATCCAATGTGCCAATGGAGCGCGTTGTAATTGAACAGTTAATTGCAGGGCCGTCAGAGGGGGAAGCTTATCCTACAATTAATCCGTCTACGAAGATTTCAAGTGTAACTGTTCGAGATGGCATCTGCTATATTAGCTTTGATAGTACTTTTATAACAGCGGTAAACAATGTTACAAGCGATGTGACGATTTACTCTATTGTCAATTCGCTTGCGGAGTTAAGCAATATCAATAAAGTACAGATTTCGATTGATGGCAGTACGGAGGGAAAATTTCGGGATAAATATGATTTGACTACTTTTTTTGAACGAAATCTGTCGCTGGTACAATAAATGTAAAAGTTTATGGGGCTGTCGCATTATGGAAATGGTATACAAAATAATCTAATACTGTCATGCGTTTTACACCATATCTTGTATAATCAAAGTTTAATGCGACACCCCTGTTTACTATATATGTTCTCAAAATGGATTGGTAAATCTAAGAACGAGCCAAGCAATAAGAATAATAACAAATATAAAATAAAAAAGGGGGTCTGTGAATGAAAAGACCGCTGTGCTATGTATGCGTAGCGTTTGTGATAACAGTGTTCCTTTATTTACAGCAAATGCAGCAGACAGCGTCTAGTCCCATTGTGCCGGAGGGCAGCAAAGTGACAGTTCTGGGGGAAGTATATCATAAAGAGTATAAAGGCGGAAAGCTGGTACTCTATCTTAGGCATATCAAGCCATTGCAATCCAATCAAGAAGAAAATCAATGGAATATCGAAATGGATAAAAAGGAGCTTCGGATTTTGTGTTATTTAGAAGCCGACGAGGAGTCTGCACAGGCATATCCAGAGCCAAAACTTGGAAGCGTTGTAGCTGTTACAGGAAAAGCGGGGGCATTTCGCAAAGCTAGAAATCCGGGCGGTTTTGATATGGAACAATATTATAGAATATTAAAATTGGATTTCCAGCTATGGGAAACGAAATGTATTGCGCAGAGTGATTCCTATTCTTATTATAAGGAAAATTTGTATCAATTGCGACGATATTTTGAGGGTATATTAGATGCAGTGATGAGCGAAAAAGATGCGGCAATTTTAAAGGCAATGCTGCTTGGTAATAAAACACAGCTTGATGCGGAAAGCAAACTGCTTTATCAAAAAAGCGGAATATCGCATATATTTGCGATTTCCGGCTTACATATTAGTTTAATTGGTATGGGTCTTTATTATCTTTTGCGCAAAATTAGACTGCCTGCTGTGGCAGCATCGCTATGTTCCATACTGCTTATGATTGCCTACGGAGATATGGTGGGAATGAGCAGCTCTGCATTTCGGGCAGTTGTTATGTTTTCTATGAAAATGCTTGCAGGTATGCTGCATCGAACATATGATATGCTAAATGCGTTAGCGGTAGCAGCAGTGCTTTTATTGATAGAGCAGCCATTGTATCTTTACTATTCAGGATTTTTATTGTCGTTTGGGTCAATCCTT
>CBCOYO010000059.1:0-9072 GCA_965114465.1 uncultured Lachnospiraceae bacterium | reverse complement strand
CCTTGGCGTTGGCTGTGTGTTGGAGAGTATTCAGCCGGAAAACGCAGACAATAATGAAAACAGAAGAAGGGGCAGAGAACGCAGAACGCTTGGCACGATTTGCAGTGTTTTGGAAGATAAAATTAAACAATCACTTTGCGGAAGTCTGAGTATTTTTCTTATTCATTTCCCGATTATGCTTTGTACCTATTATGAATTTCCGATCTATTCATTTTTCCTAAATCTATTAATAATACCTTTAATGACCATTGTAATGGGACTGGGGCTTTTTGTACTTGCTTGTGGCAGTCTGCCGATTCCTGTTTTGGGTATGGCTATGGCGAAAATCGCGGCACTTGGAAATCATATGTTGTTTTGGTTCTTTGAAAGGCTGAGTACTTTATCGTTGTCGCTGCCTGCCGCAAATTGGATTGTGGGAAAACCGAATAGTTGGAGAATTTGGTGCTTTTACGGATGCGTACTGTTTTTGTACTTGATGCATGAGTGGGGGAAAAGACAGTCGAAGAAAGACATATGTGTTAAAAAATGTATGCGAATTTCGTTACCATTTGCTTATAAAGTAATTTTAATTATTGCTGCAGTAAGTATGATAAGCAGCCGGACAATATGCGGGCTTGGCATAACATTTCTGGATGTAGGGCAGGGCGACGGATTTTGGATTGAAACGCCGCAGGGGCATCACTACCTAATAGATGGCGGAAGTACTTCAGAAAAGGAGGTCGGTCAATATATATTAGAGCCGTTTTTAAAATATACAGGAACAACAAAGTTGGAGGCTGTTTATTTAACACATCTTGACCAAGATCATATATCGGGTGTGGTGGAACTACTCGAAAGCAGTAATGGTATAGAAAGTGGGATTGATATTGGGAAAATTGTAATTGCAAAGGCAGCAATACAAGATGAAACGTATTGGAAAGTAGCTGCACTGTGCGAAAAGAAAGGAATCCCTTTGGAGTTTGCAGCCACAGGAGATGTTTTTACGTTGGAAAAAGATATACAATTAGAAGTGCTCCACCCAACTGCGGATTATCAGCCATCATCAAGAAATGCCTATTCCCTGGTAATGCGGTTAATGTACAAAGATAAAAATGGAGAGTTTGGCGTGCTGTTTACTGGTGATGCGGAGGAGGACGCAGAGGAAGCCATTGTTTCTTACCTAGCGAAGCAGAACTGGAAATGTCAGATTTACAAAGCCGCGCACCACGGTTCTAAATATTCTAATACGGCGGAACTGCTCGCATACTTGAACCCTCCTATTACTGTAATTTCATGCGGCGCGCGCAACCGCTATGGTCATCCGCACAAAGAAACCCTAGAGCGGCTGGGGCAGGTGGGAAGCAATGTAATCAACACCAAAGAAACAGGCGGTGTAAGTGTACAGGTGGTTCAGGGAAAGATAAAAATTTCTTACTCGTTGTCGCGCCGATAATTATGATTTAAACTGCTGTTTGCTGAATCAGACAAATATGGGTTTATCTGTTCTAATTCCTTATCTGTTAAAAAGTGACACCAAAGACCATATTGAGGTTCTGTAAATTCATATTGCAGCGATTGAAGCCAATCATTAGGATTAATAAGTGTCAATATTGGTTTATTTTCACCCATTAACCGATATGTTCCATATTGGCATAGCATTCCATGAAAATTGACAAGCATGATTTCCTCCCTATTATCTAAAAAGTGCTCTTTGGGTTCGTTTATTGATACCTACTGATTATTTCCGCTTTACTCCACTTTACAATAATACCATAAATCTAATAAATTTTTCTGATTCTATGCTTTTTGGTGTATAAAGGTACATTTGTATTTATTTTAATACATTTCCAAAGATATGAGAATACCTAATTTATAAAATACTAATATACGGTTTCCTTAATTATATATTAAGTGATGCGGTGGCATTCCTTAAATACTTGAAAGTATTATCCGAACCGCCGCGTGTTGACGAGAAAAAGTGATATGACAAAACGAATTTGTTATGCAATTAACGATATTGCTGTCAAAAACCAGTCGCAGCTTATTTGTCAAAAACAATCTAAACAGGCATATAAGCGGCTTATGACAAGTCTTTCGCATAATGTTAAGACACCATTAGCGTCGTTAGTTGGTTATTTGGAAGCCGTTACCGCTGGATTTGTGGCAGGGGACGAAAAAGAAGCCTATATCCATGTTGCAGTAGAAAAAGCTTATCACTTAAAGAATTTTGTAGAAACTTTATTTGAATGGGTAAAATTGGACGCTAAAGAACAGATTTTTCATTTTGAGATATGTGATATTAACGAACTGACCCGTAATTCCGGCTGTTATTGTATTGTTAGGCAGCTATATGATTTGCCGGGAGGAACAGGAAGATACTCTGAAATCACTGCGGCTTGTGCCAGTAGATGAAGCGAAACTGACTGTTGTTAAAGCCGTAAAAACAAAAAGAGTATTTATTAAAGGTTTACACCGTGAGGTGTGGCGGGAAGAAGGTATAGCGAAATCGTATTCCTATAAACAGAAAACGAATAATAAGGCGTATATGGCGGATGAGTCGGCTTGTGACAACAGCCGTTTCTGTAAATAATTAGGAATTGTAAAGATTCATTTTTAGCAGTTTCATAGGATACCATTTTTTATAAGGTTATGCTATAATCTCTTATAGACTAAAAAAATCGTGTTACAGTTTGGCGGGGAGGAATGATAAAAAACAATGAAACGAATTGCACAGGATATTAAAAACGGGCAGTTTAGCAATATTTATTTGCTTTATGGAGAGGAAGCATATCTGCGCAGACAGTATCGTGATAATTTAAAGAAAGCGCTTGTCGCAGAAGATGATACAATGAACTGTACAAGTTATTCCGGTAAGGACATCAATGTTAATGAGATTGTGGATATTGCGGGTACGATGCCGTTTTTTGCAGAACGCAGAGTAATCATAATTGAGAACAGTGGCTGGCTCAAAAGCGGTGAAGACAGAATGGTAGACTTAATTAAGAACCTGCCTGACACAACATATATTGTATTTGTGGAGTCTGAAGTTGACAAACGCAGTAAACTTTATAAGGCAGTAACTGCGAAAGGGTATGCAGCACTTTGCGAAATGCAAGATGAAACCATGCTGAAAAAGTGGATTATGGGTCTGCTAAAAAAAGAAAATAAGCGGATAACGCCGGATGCGCTAAATCTTTTGCTGGATAAAACGGGCACCAATATGGAAAATATCCGGCGTGAGGTAGAAAAACTTGTATGCTACCGATATTTTGACGAGGGAATTACAGCGGAAGATGTGGAAGCACTGTGCATTGTTCAAGTACAAAACAAAATTTTTGATATGGTAGAAGCCGTTGCACAGAAAAGGCAGAAGGAAGCACTGGATTGGTATTATGATTTGCTTGCGCTCAAAGAAGCTCCCATGAAAATATTGGCACTAATTTCACGCCAGTTTCATATGCTTTTGCAGGTTAAAGAGATGCGCCAGAAGGGATATCCGGAAGCCGATATTGCCAAACAGACAGGGCTGAATGCCTATTATTTAAAGAAAAAATATATCCCGCAGGCGGCGCAGTTTCAAATTCCTCAGCTAGAAGCAGCCCTGCGCAAATGTGTGGAAGCAGAGGAAGACGTAAAAACAGGACGAATGCAGGATATACTAAGCGTAGAATTAATTATTGTTGGGCTTAGTTCATAAGTAAAAAGAATAGGAGGACACAATTATGATACCAAAAGATCCTGTTATGTTATTAAGCTTTATGAATTTAAAGCTTCGTGATTTTTATCCCAGTCTTGATGCATTCTGTGAGGATACAGGCGAGGATTATCATGCGATTACAGAAAAGCTTGCAGCAATTGATTATTATTATAATCCAGAAAAAAACCAATTCATATAAAAGATATTCTACAGTCCAGCAGCTTGGCTGTGCCTTAAACGTTTTTAAGAAAAACTTTTCCAGAAAATAATGGGCAGTTTTGTAACAGGAAGCCGAAAGTTGAACTGTTATGAAGTTTTGCCAGCGGAGGGGATAGGAATGGAAGGACAGCACAAACGTGAGTATTATACAGCGATTGTAAACGCTCAGATGTCTAATGATATTGACGAGATTTTCGCTGACGCAGCAATCTTTGATTTGGATTTGCTCAAACAAGATTATCCCAATCATTTAGACAAGTCGTATAATACAGTTATTATTATTGGAAGAATGAAGTATGAGGGAGAAGTACAAGAGATACAGAATGACGAATATGGGTATTTTAAATTTTTAGGCACTTATCCCGAACGACTGCCAAATAAAATAGAAGATACTTCTAAAATGCATCAATACGCATTAAATAAACTGGCGGATTGGGGATACAGCATTTCTATTACAAGTGAAAATAGAGAAGACAGTAAAGATTATTTTAAATGGATAGCAGCGAAAGGCGGAAAGACATTTACAGCGAGCGATCCCCTGCGTCTGTTGGGTATTGTAACAATTGTACAGGAGTATGGGGATGCATGGGATCGTGCAGAGATACATAGCGCTTTATCAATACTGCCGATATTGCAGGAAAAGAGTTGAGATGAAAACTTAGTTTGCTTGGTTTGATCATAAAGTTGTAATATGCGTCTACTGCCGATATTGCAGGTAAAGTGCCAAGATGAAAACTTAATTTGATCGCTAAGCTGTAATATGCGTCTACTGCCGATATTGCAGGAAAAGTGTTCACGTGAAAGGAAGATTGAAAAGATGATGAGGTTTTCTGCAAGAAAAATTGTAGGAACAGTTTGTATATGTATAGTTTGCAGTACAGCCGTTCTGCTGCAAGGTTGTACAACTGGAAAGATAAAGGTACAAAATACAGCGGAAATAAACGAGCAAAGCAGCGTTTCGCAAAACAATGAGAGCATGGATAAAGATAGTAATGTTATGCGAAACAGCGAAAAAGCGGCTCAAGATAGCAGCATTCTGGAAAACGATAAAAAAGCGGCTCAAGACAGCAGCATTCTGCAAAATGATGAAAAAGCAGATCAAGATAGTAATACTGCGCAAAGGAACGAAAAAGCAGATCAAAATAAAAGTGTTTTACAAGATGATGAAAAAGCGGATAATAGCTCTCAAACCCTTCAAAACAATTTATCTTCAGATAATAATGCATCACAAGAAACCTTGTATACATTTACAGATGACCTTGGCAGGGAAGTCACTGTTACAAGCTATCATCGGGTGGCAGTTCTGATAGGTAGTTTTACGGATATCTGGTTGCTTTCCGGCGGAACGGTAGTGGCGGCAGCGCGGGATTCATGGACAAGTTTTGACTTAGGGTTGGATGAAAGTGTGGTAAATATTGGTTCTCATGTAGAACCGGATGTGGAACAGTTAATTGCTGCCAATCCGGATTTTGTAATTGCCAGTGCCAATACGGAGGCAGATTTAGCATTGGAGGAACTTTTGACCAATGCAAATATTACGGTAGCATATTTTGCAGTATCAAATTTTGACGATTATCTGCATATGCTGAAAATCTGTACGGATATTACAGGACGCACCGATTTATACCAGCAAAATGGATTAGCAGTGAAAGCGCAGATTGAAGCGGTAAGAGAACGCTCCCATCAAAGGATAGAACAGGGTGAAATAATGCCAAAGGTATTGTTCCTTCGTGCGAGTGCGGGAGCAATTCGGGCTAAGGGAAGCGAGGGGAATATTGGCGGTGAAATGCTTGCTGATCTTGGCTGCATTAATATTGCCGACAGCGATAACAGCCTTTTGGAAGATTTAAGTATGGAGGCAGTGATTACTGCGAATCCTGATATTATTTTGATTACAACACAGGGAACTGACACAGAGGCAATTCAAAAAAATGTGGAGGAAACACTATTAAACAATCCGGCATGGGCAGCATTGGAGGCTGTAAAAACTGGAAAATATTTTATGATAGAAAAAGAACTCTACAATCTAAAACCGAATGCACGGTGGGGCGAAGCATATGAGAAACTTGAGAAACTAGTATTTGGATAGTAGTCTGCACAGCTCAATTGTATAAGCAGACAATACGTGCCATGCAGAAAGGAAAATCGAATGTTACAGTTTTGCCTAGGACTTTGCACCACGCTGCAAAATCCGTAAGAACGTGTAGTGGTTAAGATGCATCAAGCCATCGCGAAGCGATTTTGCATGGCTTGATGCGTTACAGTTCGGCAAGGCTGAACTGTAACAATTGAATTGTTTGTCAGTGTGTCAGTGTAAGAATAACAATAGGGAACAGTTCTTAAAATATTGTGATAAGAAAGGAATATTAAAAGAAAAAGTCAATAATTTGGGACTTGGTAATATAGGAAGGAAGCATAGTTGAAATGGGATATTTTCCGTTTTTTGTAGATATTGAAGGAAAGAATGGTTTAATTGTAGGCGGCGGAGCGGTTGCAGTCCATAAAATCCGCAAACTACTGCCATTTAGTCCGAAACTAAAAGTAGTATCACCTGCACTATTGCCGGAATTAATAGAAATTGCGCAAACCAGCGAAATCCTTCTAATCCAAAGAGAATTTCAAGAGGAGGATTTGCAGGACGTTTCTTTTGTAATAGCATCATCAGAGAATCGCAACGTCAATGCACAGATAAGCTGTCTATGCCATAAGGAAGGTATTTTGGTCAATGTAGTTGACAATAAAGAGGAATGCAGTTTTTTATTTCCGGCGCTCGTCCACCAAGGCGATCTAACAATAGGTGTTACCACCGCCGGTGCAAGTCCAGAGGTTGCTGCGGCCATTAAAAATGAAGTTGCAGCAATGATGCCTGCAAATATTGAGGAGATATTAGACTATCTAGCCGCACTTAGACCGCTTGTCAAAGAAACGATTCACGACAGCAAGATCCGTGCGCAGTTTCTAAAGGAAATGGCAAATTGTTGTATGGAAAGCGGCGGAGTCTTTAGTGAAAAGGAAACAAAGCGGAGATTGGATGCATTGATACAGAAAACGGAAAAAAGCGCCAGTATATCACCAAAACAGGAAATTTGCGGTGAAACACCTATGAATATAGATACCAGTAAGAATAAAATAGAAAAGAACATAAGAAGCGAAGAATTTGCAGGTATAAATACCAGCAGGAATGAAATAGAAAAGAACAACGGAATCGTAACAGTTGCAGGTATCAATACCAGTAAGAATGAAATAGAAAAGAACAACGGAAGCGTAACGCTTGTAGGTGCAGGTTGCGGCAGTTACGAATTAATAACTTTAAAAGGACTGCGTGCGATCCGGTATGCGCAGGTAATTGTCTATGATGATTTAATCGACAAACGTCTTCTTGATTTTGCGGCGGAAAGCTGTGAATGCATCTATGTAGGAAAGCGCAGCGGCAGACATAGTATGTGTCAGGAAGAAATCAATGCCCTGTTGCTTCAAAAAGCAAAAGAAGGGAAGCGCGTAGTCCGATTAAAGGGTGGTGATCCATTTGTATTTGGACGCGGCGGGGAGGAAATCCATGCATTAAATAGAGAACATATTCCAACAGCGTATATTCCGGGCATTACTGCGGCACTTGCAGTTCCTGCTTTTGCTGGGATTCCTGTAACATATCGGGAAATAAGTCGTAGCGTTCATATTATAACAGGACATACATCTGCAACAGACAGTACATTGCCAGAGAACTTTGCACATTTCGCAAGACTAGATGGAACACTTGTTTTCTTAATGGGGCTGGCGAACCTTGCACAAATAGCACAAGCGTTGATTAAATACGGAAAAAATCCTCGAACGCCTGCGGCAGTGATACATGGAAATTTAGATAATACCGTAGAAATAATAAAAGGGACACTGCTTAACATTGTTGAAAAAGTACAGCAGACTTCCATAAAAACGCCAGCAGTGATTGTAGTGGGGGAAACAGCAAAAATACTTATGCATGACACAGAGAGGTAAGGAGCTGCTAATAAATTACTCATAACAATTACTTGTTATAAGTGATGCCTTTACAGTTTCTAATAAGGAAAATATTATGAAAAGAATAAAAAGGTGCTGTCACAAGAAATGAAAATTTGGAAACTTTTGTCGGGAATTTTATGTATTATATGTTCTATTAGAATATTATTGTTATCATGTGTGGCTGGATTAGTAAGTCCTATGGGAGCAGATGAAGCAGTTAAGGTTGAGGTTAGTATTGCTGCAGCAGTATTGATTTTGATCGGTGGTATTGTGTCTATTGCAGTAAGGAATAAAAATGCTGGTAATGCTGTTGTTGCGATAATATTTGCAATTGAGGCAATCGTTATCTATATTTTATCAGAAAAATTTGAGCATTTAATGATATGGGCAACGTGGGCACTTATATGCAGCATAATATTCGTTGCCGCATTGCTAAAGGAAGATAAGCCATAATAGAAAAATACGCCTGTGTATATTCACCATACCATTGCGCTTCAGAAAGGTAGGCAAGCATTCCCGCAGAATTATCATGTGTATGGGATGGTTGCGGGAAATAATCTAAAAAATGCCCGTCAAACAGCGGGCAAGACATAGTATTATGCTTGAATTTTTGCTAAGAGAGCCTCCTGCAAAATTTGAGAAAAGTTTAAGTCCATAGTAATTGCTGCTTTATTCAGCCATTCAGGGATACTTAGAGTATTCTTAACAGCACGTGAATTTGTACGTTTTATATAAGCGAGCATATCAAATTCAATTACAACAAGAAAAGAGTCAGGTTCTAAAGTAATTGTAGTCGGGTCAGAACTAGCAGGAAAAGGCTGCTGTTCTTCTTCACGGCAGGTTAGTGCTAAGCCTAATGTATCAACAGCCATTTCATAAGCCTGACGCATATCATCGCCTTGTGTAAGGCGTTCGGGAATATCAGGAAAAGAAATCCAAAAGCCGCTTTTTTCTGCTTTGTGGAATAATGCTGGATAGAAAAAATTTTTCATATAGCGCCTCCTCGTTTAAAAGACAGAACTATTTGAGTCCTGCCTGTTTTAAGATAGCTTGTTTTAATTATGATAATACGTATTGTTACATATGCCAATAAAAATATGTTATTAAAATTGCGGTTAGTAACAAAATAGTTACTTTTTACACCCACGCCAAAGTAGTGGGAATTATGCGCCAAAATGCTA
>CBCOYO010000058.1:16225-19960 GCA_965114465.1 uncultured Lachnospiraceae bacterium | reverse complement strand
TCTCCTACAATCTTGAAGAAATATCCTGCGCAATCTGAGCACTTATTTTCCTACATTTCCTTACGAAACCAAAATGATAATTTTTGATAACCTAAATATTCATAAAATTCATGTGCGCCAATCCGCTGAAAACCTGATGCAAGGCCAATCAGCGAAAGCTTACGCTCATGTGCCAGTTTCTCAACACGTTCCATCAGCATTTTTCCGATACCATGATGCTGAAATTCAGGCAAAACAGCAAGCCCATTTACCTTAATGTATCCATTTGGTTGATCCATCGCTAAAGTTTCAACAGTTGTAACAAATCCGACAATCTTGCCATCCACATCAGCAACAAATGTACAATAACGATGATCGTCTTTCATTTTTTCACAAGTTACAGTTACCATATTATCTGTTACTGATGAAACCCCAATCACATCACGCCAAAGTATTGCTACAGATTTATAATCTTTACTTTTAATTTCTCTTATCACAATATTCATGTTTTTCGCCATTCCTTTCCAAGCCACAAACAAAGAATAAAAGTTTTGTCTAATTCTTTCACTCTATCCTTCTGCATAACCAAATATTCCATCCATCTCCCCCTTACTCCATTAAATATATCACATTCCCCTCAACTTTCTGAATTAATAATTTAAGACTATACTGTCTGCCTATTGTTAATTCTATAGCAGTATCGCTTTGGCTATATACTTGTATCTGTGAACCTATTTCCAATTGTTTTATAAGAATACTGTTCTCCGATATATCGGGCGCTCCCGATACATCTGGTTTCTCCAGTACCTCCAGACCATCAGCATCTGAACTATCTGGCACGTCCAAAACATCAGCCTCCAGTTTCCCCTGCTCACCCAGAGCATCTATTTGTATGGTATAAACCATTTCATTGTCCTGCGACACTGCATCTCGTACAGTTGCGGTTACAATAATTGAAGCTAATATATCTAAGTCAGCGTTATCCATTATTTCTTGCTCCGTCTGCTCTGCATTGCTTCCAGCCGAAGCACTACAGTTTGTATCACATGTATCCTCTGAAATAATACTATCATCAACGGGTGCATCGTTTCTCTCCTGCGCACCGTCTGATTTCATAAAATCCTGTTGATTACCCGCATTCATATTGCTTGTAGCATCATTATTTGTAATTGCACCATCACGATCCTTTAAAACATTATCCGTTACAACGTTATCCACTATAGCATTATCTGCTATTTCATAATCCGCCACCGCATTATCTGCCATATTATTATCCGCCATATTATAATCCGATGCACCATCTGCCATATAGTCCGCACCAGAACTACTCTTATCGCTTTTTCTTCCTCCCTTTGCAATATCAAAAACTATACTGAAAAGAAGCGGCGCTGCTACCACCAGACAAATACACGCTGCCACTGCTGTTCTGCGCATTACATTATTATTTATCTTTGAAAAAATATCTGCCAAACTATCTGCTCTATTATTAAGAAAAATCTGCAATTCTTTCCCTTGCAGACAATTATCGGATTCTATCTGCTTTTCGCTGCTGTCACTTACTTCAATTCCAACTTCTATCCGTTCCCATAAATCGGGCACGGTTTCATTAATAAGCGTTTTATATTCCAAAGACAGGTTTTTATATCGTTTTCTCTGTGATTTTCTATGTAGTTTCTGATTCAAGTCTTTATTCATAGCCGTGCCTCCTTAGCTTTTTGATAGCACTTTGATACCGCCATGTTACAGTTCCCAATGGTATTTTTAGAATATCAGCAATCTCCTGAAACGTAAGCTCCCCCAATATTTTCAGATGAATAATTTCTCGTTCTTTTGGCTTTAATAATTCCAACGCTGCCTTTAAAGTAATCTCTGCAATTACTTTTTTCTCAATATCCTCATGAGAAGCCTTCTCCGATATGCCGTCTGTCAGGTCATTGGATAAGCATTCTTTTTTTCGCCTGCGCATAAGGTCAAACGCCATATTGCGCGCAATCACAGCAAGCCATGCACGATGTCCCTTTCCTTCCTGATATGTATGGGAAAGCCGCCAAAGCTTTATAAAGAACTCACTTGTTAAATCCTCCGCATCTTCCCTGTTTTGGACGATTTGCAGGATAATTGTATAAATATAGCCAATATACGCATGGTAAATCTCATGCAGGGCAGATTTATCTCCCGCCTTCATGCGTTCCATACAACGATAAAACTGTCGTTCCTCCACAGGTACTCCTTTCCATAAAAAAATACAATTCATTGATACTCACGAGCGATAAATTTTACCATATCACTCAGGATAATTACACGCATGAGTCGGCGCTATTGGCAAATTTAAGCAGCCGCCAGTATCAGTAAGGGCGTGGGGCTGTATACCAATTATGCAGCTTAGGCACTCTCTTTGCACGCCCTTATATATAGAAAAACCGCCCCCGCTGCATTCCCTTTTTGCAGCAAAAGCGGCTATATTTTTAGAAATCCCACGGCAGCCCGCCTTCCTCTGAGGATTTTGCCCATGATACTTTAGAGGAAAGTCTACCTGTTTCCAAGAAATAAACGACAATTTCCGAAATCAACTTATCGTCTGTTAGTGCAAACATTTTAGGAACAGGAGTTTGTTTTTCGTATGCCAAAAACGCTTCCTCCTGACTATCTATGTAATCTTGATTAATTGGGGCAATGCCGTCATCTCCATTATATAGAATTACAGTCCAGCCATTTTCCCGCTCAAGGTTCAGAAAGGTTTCGTCCCCATATGGCTCTAACGACATCGTCAATGAAGCAACTTTCCCTTTCGCAACTGCCTGCGCCAATTCTTCTATCATAATCTTTTTTAATGCCGGATCTAGCACTTCCCAGTTATTTATTTCATCATATACGAAATCTTCGTTGTCCTGCCAGTGCTGCGGCGTCTTGTAGAACGCCACATCTACATATTTAACGTGCTGCGTGCCGCCTTGCGATAAATCCAGTTCTTCCTCCGTCAGTACTGCATAATGATATTCAAACATCCAACCTCTCCCTTCCTTAGAGCCTGTCTAAAATCTCATTTTCCCTTCCTTAAAATATCTACAGTATGCGCGCCTGCACCGATTAAATCCTGCCGCTCACAAATAGCAAGCTGATACTGCACAAAATGCGCAAATTCTTCCTTAGTCATCTGGTTTAACACCTGCCGCATATAATTTGCCGCCCCGTCCGGTGAAATAATTTTTATCCGCTCCAATCCCGCCGCTTGATTGAGTGCGTCAATATCTTCCAACCGCACATAATCATACAGTGCTTTCTCATCCGCAATCGTATGGAAATCCTCCGTAAGCTGCCCGTTTTTGGCACAGTCTAAAATATGATGCTCTTTAAACGCATAGGTTAATACTGCATATTCATTCATGCAATACGCCACCAAAATAACGCCGCCCTCTTTTGTCACACGTTTGGCTTCCATAAGCGCCTTTACTTTATCTGCAAAAGCTGTCAGATGATACATCGGCCCGAATAGCAGCGTCACATCAAAAGAATTGCTTTCCAGTTTCTTTAATCGCAGCGCATTTCCCTGCATTGCCGTTAATTTCAGCGCATTTCCCAATGTTTGACCGTCTGGCATTGTTCTCTTTGCAGCGGCTGCCTTTGCCTTCTTTTTCAAAATTCCTAGATTATATTTCACCAATTCAACGGCTGTTACGTCATAGCCCTCCTCTGCCAGCGGGATACTGTAGCGACCTGTTCCAGCACCGATATCCAGCAGCCGTATCGTAGACTTTA
>CBCOYO010000058.1:0-16125 GCA_965114465.1 uncultured Lachnospiraceae bacterium | reverse complement strand
CAGCATTGCAGATAATAGCGGATATATTCCATAGACACACGGTATTCCACCTGCCCATGACGCGACGCAAAGCGCTTTTCCTCGTTAAATTTATTATAATACTGCTCCAATTCGGTCATTAGGCAATCAAAACCTCCATTTTCTTCTGCACCCATGTAATTACAGGGCCTAAGAAAAAGGCTACCAGCACCGTGACAATGCCAACATCACCGCCCAGCAGGAATCCCGCCGCCATAAAACTAATATCCCAAATCATACGCACAATTTTAAATGGCACCTTTTTTACATAATTCGCAATAATAAACGGCAGTGCATCATATGGCGAAGAGCCCAGTCCCGCACACATATATGCCGCAGCCCCCAATAAAAATACTGCAAGCGAAGGAATAAGCAGCACGTATCTTGTAACTGTCCCTTCAAAGAAGCCAAGCGGCAGCACCAGCGACCAAATCCAGCCAAAAAAATCGGATATGTAACCAAGAAAACACATATTTCCAATAGTACCAAAACCAATCATACTTAAATCAAACCGTATTACAAACAAAAATGTCACTAAATGGCACATAAGCTGACATGTGCCAAAACTTAATGGCACAAAATTTGTCACGCCTTGTGTTAAGCAGGAACAGGGGTCTGTCCCAAGCGCAATAGATCTTAGCAGCGAAAGCCCCAGCCCCTGTGCTATCACGCCGCATATCATCATTCCCATACGCTTGGCAAACTTCGGCGGACGCGCAAACCATTGCAGATTTTGAAAACGATTTTTTCTATTCTTGCCATTACTAGAACTCATAAAAATTATGCTCCTCATTTTTCGGCGTTTCCGGCGCAGTTGTATGTGGTACAGGCTCATCTTTTTTCTCAAGTAGTACAGGTGTTTTGGGCTTCACTGTTTCCTTACGGATCTCAATAATCGGCCCACCAGTTCCGTTAATATAGTCGCCTGTAATTGTCACCTCACCAATATTGTCATCCTTTGGAATTTCATACATAATGTCTAGCATAAATTCCTCAATAATCGCACGCAGCGCACGCGCTCCGGTATCGCGTTCCATTGCTTTATCTGCAATCGCTTCCAGTGCACTGTCATCAAATACCAGTTTGACTTCATCTAGTTCCAACAGCTTTTGATACTGTTTTAAAATCGCGTTGCGTGGCTCCTTTAAGATCTTAATATAACTCTCTTTCGTTAAGCAGTCCATTGGGCAGATAATCGGCAGACGGCCAATAAACTCTGGTATCATGCCAAACTTTTTAATATCCTCGACAGTTACTTTTTTAAGAATATTGTTTTCCTTGTCAAATGCATCTTTTAACTCTGCATTAAATCCAATAGAAGACTGCTTCGTCAAACGCTGTTTAATAATTTCTTCCAAATCGGGAAACGCGCCGCCGCAGATAAACAAAATATTTCTAGTATTAATCGTTGTTAATGGTACCATTGCGTTTTTGCTGTTTGCCCCAACGGGTACTTCCACATCTGCGCCCTCTAAAAGCTTCAACATTCCCTGTTGCACAGACTCACCGCTGACATCGCGTGAAGTGGTATTTTTTTTCTTGGCAATCTTATCGATCTCGTCAATAAAAACAATTCCCTGTTCCGCCTTATCCACGTCATTATCCGCCGCCGCCAAAAGCTTCGAAATTACAGATTCAATATCATCACCAATATACCCTGCTTCTGTCAGCGAAGTTGCGTCCGCAATCGCAAGCGGCACATCCAACAGCCTTGCAAGCGTTTTCACCATATATGTTTTGCCGCATCCCGTCGGCCCTAGCAAAAGGATATTGGATTTTTCAATTTCTATATCATCCATAGTTCCTGTTGAAACGCGCTTATAATGGTTATAAACTGCTACAGAAATTACTTTTTTCGCATATTCCTGCCCAACAACATAATCGTCAAGCTGTGCCTTAATCTTATGCGGCGCGGGCAAATCATTGATATTAAATACCGCCTCATCTGTTTTTTCTTTGGGCTTTTTCTTTTTCAGCCGCTGACGGTTGGGAATCCCTCCTTCCCCCTGCAAATCTGCTATGTTTACAAAACTTATGTTCGGGAAGCGCCGTTTTGCATTTTTTGACTTTATTTCATCCGGCGTCGGAATATTATTTAACATTCCCTGATAGTCAAATTGGCTGACAGTATCCATTGTCTTATGCATACAATCTGAACATACAGAAATATGATTCGGTAATTTAAACATTCTGCCTGCCTTGCTCTCCGGCCGCCTGCAAATAAAACAGACATCTTCATACTCGCTTTCTTTGTCATTCTCCTGCTCTGTTTTATCGTCTGCTTCTTTCCCGTCTGTACTCTCTTTACTGTCTGACACACTCTCTTTGACATCATCAATCAAATCTTCAAATTCTAAATCGTCATCCCTATTTGACATATCTACCTCCATATATCAATCTTCTTTATGCCCCAAAACAACATTCACTGTTTTTCCCTGATAACCGCCCTCCTGCTGACGCATCAAAGTAATCTTTATCTCCATTCCAGCCGTATAATACTCCAAGATGCCTTGCAATTCTGTCATTTTAGTAACCTTCTCACCAGCAAGTGCCGTAATAATATCACTTTTTTTAATACCCGCCTGCTCCGCCGCAGACCCCTTTATCACACGTGACACATAAACACCTTCCGGCATATCATATTTCTCAATGGCTTCCTTGGAAACGTCATCACCCGAAACACCCAAAAATGCCCGCTGTTCCTCGCTTGCCTTGCGTTTGGTTTCCATCTGCGCCAACTCGTCTATAATCGGCTTTGCTGTCGCAATCGGAATGGCATAACCCATTCCCTCGATTACATAATCCGCAATTTTGCTGGAATTAATTCCAATCACCTCGCCCCTGATATTTAGGAGTGCACCACCGGAATTTCCGGGATTAATCGCCGCATCCGTCTGGATTAAATAATCCTGCCGAATATCTGGATCATCCGGAAATGCTTCTCGGTTCAACGCACTGATTACACCGGTTGTAACAGACTGTCCAAATCCCAGCGAGTTTCCTATGGCAATCGCCGGTTCGCCAACTTGCAGTGCATCAGAATCTCCTAATACTGCAATCGCAATCGAGCCAAGTGTCGGACTGCTAATATCCTGCTTAAACACAGTAATCACTGCCAAATCATCCTTTGGCGCTGTTCCCTTTACATAAGCCGCCACTTCATTGTCATCCACAAACTGCACATACAATTCTTTACTATCTTCAACTACATGGTAATTTGTCACAATCAGCAGTTCTTCTTCTGTCTGCCCCACAATAATTCCAGAACCGTTTGCCTCCTCGTCTATCATCTGATCGTACCAGTAATCATATGCTGTATACTCGTTCGTAATCGCTACCACACAGGGCATCACAGCCTTTACCACTTCCGACACATCCGAAACCACAACATTACCATATTCTGCTGATGGAATCAAATCTGCATTTGCCACATTCACATTCGCACCCGCAGACGGCTGCGTGTGCGGCAATGCTGGTTTTTGGTGCTCTATCTGCTCCTCTTGTTCCTGTTGTGCAAATGCAGAAACAGCGTCGTCATCTTGCTGCGGCTTTTCCAAGGCATCTTTTCCAGAAGAATCCTCTGCCTTGGATTCTTCCGCCTTTGCGTTATCCGCTTTCGCCTCCTCCGAATTTGCCCCCTGCTCCTGCAAATGCTTTGCCTTGGCAACCGCTTCCTGATAAAATTCTGTCTGCTTCAAGCGCTCCACAGCATAAATACCACCGGAAATATAGACCACCGCCATCACCACACAGCCAAAAACTGCGCATACCGTCTTGAAACTTGATGATTTCTTCTTATTTTCATTTTCCATATGGCTCCCTCCTAGCCCCAAAGGGCGAAACCAATTCCTTTAACAAAATCCTATGTATATTATAACAGTATTTAAACCATAATGAAACCAATTAGAATAAATCTTTAATGTTAATATATGTATCTTGTGGATGAATCGCACAATAAGAACGACGATCATGTATATCCACAAGAAATGCATCTTTGTCATATCTCCCATTTGTACAAACGATAAAATCCATTCCCAATAAATTATTGCTTTTTAAATCATTATAATCAAGTACAAAATATAATTCTTGTAGTATTACATCCGCAAGCAATACATCTTCCGCATAACAACAAATCACATCTATCCGGCTTCCGGAAGCTGAATATAAACTTTTCTTATATTTTAACAATTCATTGCTTACTCTTATTTTATTCTAGCACGTATTGTGTTATCTGCAATCAAATTGCTTAAGCGCAATAACGTGCTGTCTGCTCCTGTATCCACTATTATTTGCGATACAATTTGGTTTATTATTATTGTTGAAGTATACTTATACAATTTTCTTGGAAAAATTAAATTTGATTCTACCAATTAATCCAACCACCCCACTGTGCCTTGTTCTTCAATATCTTTGTCAAACGAATAGGTTGCGATTGCAAGGTCTTTATCCATTTTACATATATATTGTTTAAAATTATCCCAATTTCTTGATGACAGAGTAAAATACAACACTTTTGATGTATTAAATGCTAAATCTGCATTTCTCTTACCATTTGAAGGCATTGCAGCAACTGCAACGCCAAAGTCATCTTTATCTGGTTTCGTAAGCCGCATTTCAAAGGGTTCATCTACTCTATACACGCCATCCGTTACTGCATGACCCATATGTCCCCATAAATGTGCTATCTCCGGATATTTTTGCTCCACGATACTTCCTTTCCTCCTATTCCACCGTAACCGACTTTGCTAAATTCCTCGGCTTATCTACGTCGCAGCCTTTTCCAACCGCCACATAATATCCAAACAACTGCAATGGAATAATCGCCAGCGAATTGGTAAAATAGGGGTTGGTTCTTGGAATATAAATTACGTAATCCGCTGCCTTCTCAATTTCTGTATTCCCTTCGTTCGTAACAGCAAGCACAAATGCTCCTCTTGCTTTTACTTCTACCATATTGCTAAGGGTCTTCTGGAACAGTGCATCCTGTGTTGCAACCGCAGCAACCAATGTCCCCTGCTCAATTAGCGATATCGTACCATGCTTTAATTCTCCTGCGGCATATGCTTCAGAGTGAATATAAGAAATCTCTTTTAATTTCAGCGATCCCTCAAGGGAAATCGCATAGTCAATACCGCGGCCGATAAAAAATACATCCTTTGCACCAATATAGCGGTTTGCAAAACGCTGTATTCTATTTTTGTTGGATAACAGCATTTCTATCTGCGCTGGAAGCCGTTTTAAATCCTCCAGCATATTACGGAATGCAGCAGCTTGCAATGTGCCGCGCGCCTTTCCGAATTTCATTGCCAACAGATATAGCGCAATTAGCTGTGCACTGTACGCCTTAGTTGTAGCTACTGCAATTTCAGGGCCTGCCCATGTGTACATAACATTGTCTGCTTCCCGTGCAATAGAGCTGCCTACAACATTGACAATGCCAAGCACTTTGTGCCCCATTTTCTGTGTACCGCGCAGCGCTGCCAGCGTATCTGCTGTTTCGCCAGACTGGCTGATTACCACAATCATATCGCCCTGTTCCAAAATTGGGTTGCGATAGCGAAATTCGCTTGCTACATCCACCTCAACAGGAATCCTTGCTATTCCTTCAATTATATATTTTGCGGTTACCCCTGTATGGTATGCTGAACCGCACGCAACAATATGAATTTTGCGGATTGCCTGAATTTCCTCGTCCGTCATGCCAAGTTCTTCAATTACAATATCGTTGTCCTTTATCCGCGGCATTAACGTATCCGTTACTGTTTTAGGCTGTTCATACATTTCTTTCAGCATAAAATGTTCGTAACCGCCCTTTTCTGCTGCATCGGCATCCCAGTCAATTGTTACGGCTTCCTTGGTGATTTCCTCCTCGTCCACCGTATAAAAATGCATATGATCCGCACGCAGCCGCACAACCTCCTGATTTTCTATAAAATATACCTTTCGGGTATGCTTTAGAATCGCCGGCACATCGGATGCAATAAAACAGCCGTCCTCATTCTGCCCTACAATCAGCGGACTGTCCTTGCGAACTGCAAAAATTTCATCGGGATGATCGGCAAATAAAATTCCCAGCGCATATGATCCTTGCACGCGGTGCATCACTTTTGTAATTGCTTCCAACGGATTTCCTTTATAATAGTAATCTATTAAATGCGCCAATACCTCCGTATCCGTATCGGAAACAAACGTATAGCCTTTTGAAATCATCTTCTCTTTTAACGGCAGATAATTCTCAATAATGCCGTTGTGTACCACCGTGATGGTTTCTTCTGCATTAAAATGCGGATGTGCATTTTCATTGCTTGGCACACCGTGCGTTGCCCATCTGGTGTGTCCAATTCCTACCACGCCCTGCATTGTAGAGCCGCCGTGTG
Source organism: uncultured Lachnospiraceae bacterium (assembly GCA_965114465.1). Lineage (GTDB taxonomy): Bacteria > Bacillota > Clostridia > Lachnospirales > Lachnospiraceae > COE1. The sequence continues at coordinate 9,730 of CBCOYO010000058.1, read as the reverse complement.
TCAGTTCCTCCAATACTTTTAAGCGTCCTATTGATTTCGTAATCTGTATTTTCTCACCATTAAATACAGCCATACCTGCCGAGTCATACCCTCTGTACTCTAAACGTTCCAATCCCTCCAAAATTATCGGCGCCGCTTGGTGCCTCCCAATATATCCTACAATTCCACACATTTTGAACGATACTCCCTTCTAAGAAAATTTCATTATGCGTTCTTCCAATACCGCGGATTGGAAGTACACCACCTTATTATACCATATGGAAGGCATTTATAGTGCATTCCAAATTGATATCCTAAATATTTATATGCACTCGATAGTATCAACATTGGTATCAGCCTTTTCTTTTTGGATTCTATCAAATGTTTTGCGGTCTGTTTGACAAGCTGCACCCCCTCACTCTGCGAAGAAATGCCTGCAAACACCTCTGGATGCTGCGCTTGCGATACACCTAAGTCAAAGTTGCGCCGAAACTGCTGCATACAAGTATAATTATGAGAATGAATTACCTGTGCCTTTGCCGCATAAACAATCTTATAATGATTTTTCACCGCTTTGGCAGCATAAATCATATCTTCGTTAAAAATTGCCCGCAAAACAAATCCGCCGAGTTTATCAAATATCCTCCGGTTATACGCTGCACATACATTCGAACAAAAAAAAGTCTTAATGCCAAGCCGTTCTATATCCTCTATTGATTTTACCGCAGACTGATCTGGATAATTAAAACTTCGCGTATAACGCTCAATCTCTCTGCATTGTGATCTAGGAAGTTGTCTTGCATATGCCACAGCCGCATTTGGTGTGCCCTCTAGTGCCTCCGCCAACTGCTTTATTAAGTTCTTATCCGCTGGCACGGCATCTTGTGTCATGCAAACAAAAATATCTGCATCCGAATACATTACTGCCTGCTGCCGCGTACCGCCGTGGTCAAACGCCTCCGCCGTAATATGGTGTACTTCAATATTGGGATAGCGCTCCAAAAGTCTAGCCGGCTCTATCAGTGCTGTAAAATATGCTTCTTCCGTATTGATAATAATGATTTTCCTCACAGGATACGTCTGTTGTTCCAGTGCTTTTAAAATATGAAGCACCCGCTTGTCTGGTTTGTAAGTCAGTAAAATAACATCTATACTCTGCCGCATGGCAATTTTTACCTCATTTTTACAAAAGGGAACCGCTGCTGTTACGGTCCCCTTTCCATTCTATTACGACCCCGATACACTCACTCCGGTATCTGCTGCTATTTTTTTACTGCATTTCTTGACAGTGTCGGACGGTGAATAATCCGTTTCCTCATCAAAGAAAAATTCATGGAGAAGCTTGACATTCTGCTCCAAATCCACAGGGATTACAACACTTGCCTTCCCAACACGGCCGACTTTGACATTTCCCTCAAAGGGGAAACCTGTTGTTTCGCCAATCTCATACTGTGCAATATCCTTGAGCAACGCCAAAATTTCATCCCACTCCAATGATGTTGCAATTTTAGGGAACACTGCCTCCGCTATTTTATCCAATGTCGAAGGATTTAGCGTAATGGCTTTTTTTGCAACCTGCTTTAGTACCGCCTGCTGTCTTTGTGTACGCTCAAAATCACCGTTTCCTACATAACGGATACGACAGTATGCCGTCGCCTGAAGCCCGTTTAGTGTCTGAAGTCCTGCGTGTTTTACTGCCGTATACGCTGCCGGATCCGCTTCATAATTCGGCTCTCCATTTGAATTTAACGTTCCGTTGGGCTTACCTACAATACTTATTTGAAAATTGTTTAAATTCTCAATTTCATTTTCTTTCACATCAATCTCAACACCGCCAACAGCATCTACTAAGTCAATCAGCCCATCAAATCCCGCTGTTACAAAATCTGTGATATTCAAATCCAGATTCATATTCAGCATATTAATTGCCTGTTTCGGGCCGCCTTTGGCATATGCCGCATTCGCTTTATTATAGGTATCTGTACTTAAGTTTAGCCAGGTATCTCTGTAGACAGACGCCAGACGTACTTCATGCGAATCCAAGTTAATCGAGGCAATAATAATCGTATCCGTTCTGGTGTTTTTCTCCAATTCACCCTCTCTGGAATCCACACCGAACAGTACAATAGTACGATAGCCCTTCATAGCACTCTCTCCGGTTTCCAACTGCTGCTTAATTTCCAAATTGATTGCTACGTCGCCGTCATTAATTTTTACAAATCGCACCTTGCGCGTTTTGGTAACAGCCCAGAAAGAAATTACTAATACAAGCAGCAGCAATATTTCTCCTACAAAGAGCAATATCCTATTTCGTTTTTTGCGTGCTGCTTCCTCCGGTGACAGATTCTGCTTTTTCTTCTTTTTCGACTTTGAAGCTTTCCCTGTTTTGGAAGTATTTCCCGTTTTAGAAGCCTTCTCTACTTTATGCGTTTTTCCTGCTTGGGAAGCGTTATTGCCATTACTTTTTGCTGCCCTAGGCGCTGGTGCATCCTGTGCATATGCTTCCTCTTCCATATAATAATCTGATGAATACTGCTGATCCTGCCAAGATTCCTGCTGCTGTGGCTGCCTTCTTGGCGGCTGCCGCCTTTGAACGTTTTCTGTTGACTGCTCATAATGCGGTTGGCGCGATCTTGATTCGCCAGATTGACTAGGGCGCGGCTGCTGCGGACGCTGCCTCGGTATATCAGAGGATTCGTAATACTGCTGTGTTTCCTCTGTCGCGGGACGTTTTCGCGGACGCTGCGCATTGTTTTGACTGTTACGGGGCTGCTGCGGACGCGGTCTTGGCATATCGGCCGTTTCATAATACTGTTGTGTTTCCTCCGGCGGCGGTGCAGGACGCCTTCTCTGTGGCGGTTTCGTCTGCCCGCTATGCGGCGGTGCTCCCTGCGGACGCTGCGGTTTCCTTGGCTGTCCGGAACTATTAGCAAACTGTCTTACATTTCTGCCATCATCTGCCTCGTTATTTCTGTTACTATTTGGTTTTTCATGATTATCCTGCATTTTACTTCTCCTAATCTTTAATAGGCGTTTTTGTTGACAAAGCCTTTGAAAAAGGTCAAAAACAAAATCCGAAAATCCAATGCCATAGACCAGTTTTCGATATAGTACAGGTCGTACTCAATCCGCTTCCGAATGGAAGTGTCGCCGCGATACCCGTTGACCTGCGCCCAGCCGGTAATGCCAGGGCGCACTTGATGCTTTATCATATACCTTGGTATCTCCTCCTTGAATTTCTCCACAAAGAGGGGTCTTTCCGGGCGTGGCCCTATCAGGCTCATATCACCCTTTAAAACATTAAAGAACTGCGGCAGCTCATCAATGCTGGTTTTCCTCAATATCCTGCCAATCTTTGTCACTCTGGGGTCATTTTTTCTCGTCCAGCCCTTTTTCTCGTCCTCAGCCTCCTGTACTTCCATACTGCGGAACTTATACATCTGAAACGGACGATTATGCAGTCCCACCCGTTCCTGCTTAAATATCAAAGGGCCTTTGCTTGTGGTTTTTACACCGATTACTGCTATCAGCATAATGGGAGAAAATAATACAATTGCCACAACAGCACCGAAAATATCGACAAAACGCTTAATCAGCATATTGGCAGTATTGGCAAGCGGCACACGCCGGATATTTACTACCGCAAGCCCTCCGAAATCTTCCAGATATGGATGACTGGGAATTACACTGTTATAATCTGGAATAAATTTGGTATGAACACCCGACTTTTCACATATATTAACAATATATTCCAAACGGTCGTAATCTGCCAATGCAAGTGTAATGCCAATTTCATCCAACTGATTTTCAGGAAGGATTGCCTGCAAGCTATCAATATCACCGATAACTTTTACTCCTTTGTAAACGGCATCTACTGGCACTCTATCGTCCAATATGCCGCACACAACATAGCCCCATTCTGGATTGGATGTGACTTTATTGATATATTCCTCTGCCGCACGGGAATATCCCACCAGCAATATATGCTTAATATTGTAGCCCTTTTTCCGAATAAAGCGCAGAATACTTCTTACATATTTACGCATCATGGAATCAGCAACAATATTGATACCATAAAAAACGCCAACCATACCACGGGAAAAATCCGGAATATTAACGGCAAATAAAACCACCATAATGGCGATAAGCCCAATGGTATTGGCTTTCATTATATTAAATATCTCGTAAGTCGTCTTGGCAGTCCGCTTTGACGAATACAAGTCAAATGTATTGTATAAAATCAGGTAGCCCGGAATAATTGCAATAAGCGCTGTAAAATAAAATTCCGTAGGCAGAATACCTGTACCGGGTTCCATTTCCTTTACAGACCCGCTAAGCCACAGGAACCATGCAAGCCAGTAAGACGCTGCCACAACAACTGCATCCAATAAGACCAGCAGCCTGTTAAAATATTTTTGATGATCCCTTATCAACTTATCTCACCTATACCCTTTTTCCAAACAGAAGGAAAGGATACCTTATATCGTATAATCTGATACCCGCCTATCATTCTACAATATTTGAGCCAAAAGTACAACTGATTTTTTTATTTGCACCCATCTCCTGTGTGTTAAAGACTTATTATTTGTCCAAAAAAAGCCGAAATAAATTTTTCCACAATGCAAATTGGATATTTATATAATACGAAAATCTGCTTTTTTCAAACTTTTGTTTGTGTTCTCTGCCCTTTTTGCTTGCTGAAAATGTAAATCCCTTCCATAATCCAAGCAAATATTCTTTTCCATATCCTTTTTTTAAGAAAAATAAAAATTTTATAAAAAATCCTGCCAATAAAAACGGGAGGTTTAACACTATTTGAAATACTGGCATATTTTTATAAATCAAGTAGACACTGTTTTTCGCTGCAAGCTTCGTTTTAAATGCATTGTATCTTGAGCCGCTTGCCGCGCTTCCTGCATGGTATACTATAGAGTTTGCCGCAAATCGGTTCTGATATCCATATAACTGTGCGCGGTAGCCGATGTCAATATCTTCCAAGTAAGCAAAGTGGTTTTCATCAAACAGCCCAACCTTATCCGATGCAAACAATGCTCTGCGATAAATCGCTGCGCCGCCACAGGCAGCAAAAATTGTACCATCCTTTTGATAACGACTGGGATTTTTTCCTTTTCCTCGCGCAAATGCCCAGCCAAGCGCACAATAAAAATCGCCTGCATCATCTATTTTATTGTGATCATACATCGAAATCAGCTTTGCCGATGCCGAAAAAACCTCTTTGCAGCTATCCATTATTTTTTCAAGTTCATGCACAAAGGAAAGGCCTGCCCGCGTATCGTTATTTAATAAAATAACATATGGTGTTTTGCTTGCCAGAATCCCTTGATTTACCGCATGGCAAAAGCCTGTATTTTCTTGGTTTTCAATAAGATGCACCTGCGGATATTTCTCTTTTATCAGCGCAAGGCTGCCGTCATTGGAGGCATTGTCCACCACAATCACCTCTATATTCTGTGCAGTACCAGCATACAAGCTTTCCAGACAGGCATCTATAAATTTTATACCATTATAGTTTGGTATCACCACCGTCGATTTACATACTGTCATTGTACTTCCCATCCTATATTTTGCGTACACACTTTGGGTCTAAAAGCAATCTGCCGCCTGCTTGAATAAGCCGTCTACCCAATTCATTGTTTATCCGTTTTATCTTATCCACACCGCCCCTTGACCGTTCCAATTCCCGTATCCACTGTGGAAGCGGCGGCATATGGTTGCGCGCCATATCAGAGGAGCGATCCAGCGTAGCCAGCGTACTTTCATATGGATGTCCGGTCACGCTTTCATATATCTGCTGATAGGATTTATTTACAGCTAGATTGCGGATATCCAACTCCATTACATTCTGGTATAAATCCATATGATTCATATATCCCGCATAAAATAACGGCTGTCCTTGATAAATACCAGATGTTATTTTTCCCCGTTTTACAATATATCCGCCGACTGCTGCCAAATCGGGTCTGTGTGTCAACACATGATTGCGGTATTCAATACGATAAAATCCTAAATGTTTATCATGACGCACTTCCGCTTTCCAGCCCATGCGTGCCGTAAAGTCAATCAGTGCCTTTTTGCCTGCCTCATATGCGTACATTTTGCTCTGCGGATTTTCTGCCGTAGAGTTCGGATGACAGCGCCAATGGTAATGGACACCATGAACATGCATAATCCTGTCCTCCATGCGCGGCTCTCCCTTTTTTAGCTGTCCCTCCCGCTCCCGCAGCAAAAGACTGCTGACAATACGCAGAATTAAATCATAATCCTGTGATCCTTCATATTCCTTCCGTATTTGAAAATGTTTTAGCGCTGCCGTTTCCACTACAAGGAAATGACACATATAATTATTGGTAAGAAGTAAATCTAAATTAAAATCATATTTTATATGGGGGTCGTAAAAGCGCCTGCCAGACTCATCACATTTATCTTCGTCCGTATAGACCAAAATCGGACGTTTCTTTCCGATTGCCTTAGCCACACAATACAATGCATCTGGCGTCAGCAAATCATCATGATCCAGCAGCCCACAGTAATCACCTGTGGCATATTCTATCGCCCTATTGGTATTATCTGCAATCCCGCCATTGTTATCCAACTTTATATACCGAATACGGGTATCATGATATCGTTTCACTACCTGCTCGACAGAATCTGTCGTGCTTCCATCTGCGATAATCAGCTCCCATTTACTATAAGTCTGCCCAATACAACTGTCAATTAATGACTTCATATACGATTTCTGCGTTTCATATGCCGGAACAATAATCGAAAAAAGGATATTGGAAATGTCCTTATCCGCTTTCTGTGCTTCCAATAGTGTTTCCGGCATTTCTATATACTTATAATCAGCACCATATTTTGCCGTCACCCGCTCCAAAGCAGCAAGAAACGCTTCCTTATATCCATTTTTTCTACTATAATTAATTGTTTTTTTAATATTCTGTATGATTGCCATTAGCACGCCCCATCTGTTTTCTGTTCAAGAAAAATTTTTCTGGTAATAAAATTATAAACCATTACAATTGCAGTGGCAATGACTTTCCCTGCCGCAAACCACAGCGTATAGGAAGCAGTTTCCAAAGCAGCTCCCTCTATCTGTGCCTCCACAGAATGCATTGCACTGTATACCCAGACAACCACATCACGCAGTGCCTGATAATTGTCATAAATTACAGAACAAACCCAAAGAATCAGCTCGTTAATCCCCAAACCAATAATACTTAACACACAAAAAATAACAAATTCTTTCTTTCGGTCAAGTTCCTCTTTCCTGACAAACACAAATTTCATGCTTAATATATAATTAATAATCAGCGAAATCGAAAATCCAAAAAATCCACCTATCAGCGTTGCTGTACCCTTTGATACCATATGAATCAGCATATCGACAAGAATAATAGAAATAATAAAGTCGATTAAAAAGCACAGTCCGCCTACAAATCCAAATTTAATTATCTGGGACATTAATTTTTTCATAAATCCCCCTATCTTATCTAATCGAGTAGAGAAAAAGCCTTTTCCCCTACTCATGCGCCGAATGCGGTCAGCTTTAGCTGCACATTTCCTTTCCGCATTCGTGTGCAATTGAGTAGGGGTATGCCCTTCTCCACTACTCACCGCGCGCCCCATGCGTCGCCTTAGCGACATAATTCCTCTGCATGGGGCTGCGCATAAATAACAAATGGCTGAAAGCAGCGTTCCAGCCATTTGTATTGATTCTTCAATTATTGATTCTTCAATTTATGCTTCAATGACTGCCTTTACTTCGTTTGTTAAATCTTCTACTTTCTTCTGTGCGTCCTCAAGGCTTGTACCTTTTACACCCATATAGAACTTAATTTTAGGCTCTGTTCCGGAGGGTCTTGCACAGCACCAAGAATCATTTGTCAGGTCAAAATAAAGCACATTGGACTTCGGCAGACCTGTAGGATATTCCTTGCCGGTTGCAAGTTCTGTAATTTTGTCATTCTCATAATCACGCAGACGAACGACTTCAAGCTCACCAAACTTCTTAGGCGGATTGCTGCGCAGTTTATCCATCAGCGCCGCAATCTGTTTCGATCCGTCAATTCCTTTTAATGTAATCGCATACTGTGTTTCCTTGTAATAGCCATACTTCTCATAGATCTCAAGCATCATATCATAAAGTGTCTTGCCCTGCTTCTTGCACCATGCAGCCACTTCACACAGGCACATTACCGCCACAACAGCATCTTTATCCCTTGCGTGAGTTCCTGCAAGACAGCCATAGCTCTCCTCAAGACCAAATACATAATTGTTAGATCCTGTTTGCTCAAACAGTTTAATCTGTTCGCCGATAAACTTAAATCCTGTTAAAACTTCAATTAATTTCACATTGTAAGCCTTCGTGATTGGCGCTGTCATATTTGTAGTAACAATTGTTGTAACAAGTGCTGGATTCTCTGGCATAGTACCCGTAGCCGTACGCTCCCTTAAAATATACTCTGCGATCAGCATACCTGACATATTTCCTGTAAAGGATTTATATTCGCCGCTCTTTGTATCCAGCGCATAAATCCCAAGCCTATCTGCATCCGGATCGGTAGCAAGCACGATATCTGCATTCTTCTCCTTTGCAAGCTTTAAGGCATATGTAAATGCCTTGGGGTCTTCTGGATTCGGATAGTCTAATGTTGTAAAGTCCGGATCAGGATTTTCCTGTTCAGGTACTACATACACATTTTTAAATCCAAGCTCCGATAAAATTCTGCGCACTGGCTTATTTCCTGTGCCGCACAGTGGTGTATAAACAATTTTAATATCGTCTGCTACTGCGCTGATTACATCAGGATGAATAATCTGCTTCTTTAACTCTGCCATATAAGCATCATCAATATCCTTGCCGATCACTTCATATAAACCTGCATTAATTGCTTCCTGCTTGTCCATTGTCTTCACTGTGTGATAATCCGTAACCGCTTTCACTTCGTTGATAATATCCTTATCCTTAGGTGCTGTAATCTGAGCGCCGTCCTCCCAGTACACCTTGTATCCATTATACTCAGGCGGGTTGTGGCTCGCTGTAATTACAATACCAGAGATACAGCCCAGCGTCCGCAATGCAAACGAAAGTTCTGGTGTTGGGCGCAGTGACTCAAATACATACGCTTTAATACCATTTGCAGCCATGCAAAGCGCTGCCTCATCTGCAAATTCCGGCGACATCCGGCGAGAATCATAGGCGATCGCAATCCCTTTCTTCTGTCCGCCAGCCTTAATAATATAGTTTGCCAGACCTTGGGAAGCCTTCCGAACGGTGTAAATATTCATTCTATTCGTACCTGCACCGATAACACCTCTAAGTCCGCCTGTACCAAATTCCAGTTCCTTGTAAAAACGTTCCTCAATTTCGCTCTCATTATCCTTGATTTTCAAAAGTTCATCCTTTGTTGTCTGGTCAAAGTAATCATCATTTAACCAGAAATTAAATTCGTCCATAAAACCCATTTTGTTACCTCCATATAAATATGATATAATAAAATATGATATAGTAGTGCACTTTTTTTCAAAAAAAATACACCCTTGTACCCTCTTTCAAGAGAATACAACACTCATATATTTATTAAAGCAAAAATATGAAAATTTTGCAAGGTTTAGTGCAAATTTTACCATTTTTAAGTTGATTTTAGTTACAATTCACACCCAAGCCAGATTTTACACCAGTTTACGAACATTCGGTGTGAATTGCAACAATTGATGCACACAAAATGCT
>CBCOYO010000057.1:0-20015 GCA_965114465.1 uncultured Lachnospiraceae bacterium | reverse complement strand
ATACTACATAACGCCAAAATTTATCGTACTGTATTGGTTAAACGTATATGGTTGGCGTTATGTAGTCCGGTTACTCGGGAATTTTAACTGTGATACTAAAAAACGATTAGATTTTCCTTTCTACACAGCACGTATTGCCCGCTTATGTAATATGGACTGTGCAGAAATTGGAAAATCTTGGAGCTGTCACAATAAGCTTTGATTATACAAGATATAGTATAAATCCTAGCACATTGTTAGACTATCTTGTATCCATTCGGCTTAATGCGACAGCCCCAAAATCTTAACGGTCGTTAGTATCAGCAGTATAAATTGTATTGCGTGCAGGTTACACTAGTTTAAACTGTGAAACTGCTTCCAGTAAATCTTTTGAATTGTGATTGAGCGTATCTGCATTATCATTGAGGTGCTTAACTGCTTCCAACTGATCCAAAATAGTAGCAGAAACTTCCGTTGTAGCCGAAGCGGACTGGTCGGAAACATCCGAAATACTTTGAATAGCGGAGAGCGTTTGGTCTTTTGCGGCGGACATCTGATCGATGCCATGGGAAATATTGTCAAGATTTGAAGTTAAATCTTCGACATGCTGGTTAATGCTATGGAATAGCTTAACGGTGGTTTCCAATGCCTCCTGTTGAGAGCCGACAATCTGCCCTGCCTGTTTTGCTGTTTCCGCAGTTAATTCTGTTTGGTGGTTAATCCTTGTAATAATATCCGAAATTCCGCCGACAGCGTGCATGGATTCATCCGCAAGCTTGCGGATTTCATCTGCGACAACAGCGAACCCTTTTCCGGAATCGCCGGCACGCGCCGCTTCAATCGAAGCATTTAAACTAAGCAAACTTGTCTGGTCGGAAATGGAGCTGATAACATCAACAATTCCTTCAATTGTTTTGGATTCGTCATTTAGCTTTGTAATACCTTCGATAATGGCATTGGTAATTTCCTGTGTATCTTTTGAACGGCTGTTTAGTTTGTCGATAATATCAATTCCTTGTGTAACGTAGGATTTTGTATCATGTGATATCGTTTCAATTGCGCTGGTATTGCTGGATAAAATATTAAATTTTTCAGATAATCCAGCCATTTGTTGTAGACATTTTTCGGCTTCCCCTGCCTGTGCAGAAGCGCCTGTTTCAATATCGGCAATGGCTTTGCAGATTTCATCCGAGGAGGTAACGAGCAGTTTAGAGGTCTGCGCTACATCATCTGAAGAGGACTCTACAAGGCTGCTGGTTTGATTTACTTGATTGAGCAGTACCTTCATATGCGATATCATGCTGTTGATACTATGTCCAAGAACGCCAAATTCATCTTTGCGCCGCATCGAAACACGTCCTGTTAAATCACCATTTGCTGCCTTTTCAAGTACTGCAACAATATGACGAATGGCGCTATGCATACTAAGTGCAAGGAACAGCGCAATAATAAAAGCAATTATAATCGCAGCAATGGAAATGCCGATTGTAATATTTCGGATTTCGTATGCCTGATTTAACATAACGGATTCTGGTACAAGACACGCTACGCTTGCGCCGGTTGTGCTAATCGGAGAATATACAAATAAGTAATTCTGATTTTGGTACTTTATCATGGAAGAAAAGTCACTGCCAGAAGCTGCTGCGTTTTCAAAGAAATCCTGATGATAAAAAACGTTTGTTTGCGCATCAGTATTTAAAATTTCTGTTCCGTCCGGTGAAATATAGCCGATAATAATACCATCGTCAAGTTCGATATTGGTTAATACTTTGGTAATTGCCTTTGCATTAATATCAATTACAACGTATCCGTCGAAATTAACAAAGGACTGTATATAAGATGCAGCATAGCGGCTTCGGTCAATCTTTAGTGCAGTGTCGAGCTCTGGATGTGCACCAATCCAGTATCCATCTTCGGCATTTCCTGTTATGGTAGCCTGAAATGTATCCAAGAAACCGTTTGCCAATGTTCCAGCGGAAGAAAGCCCTTCGCCGTAGGCACCAAATACCGTGATTGTATTAATAAAATCACTGGCACTTGCAGCAGACTGCACCATGTTGTAGAGCGAACTCCATAACATATATTCATGTGGTGCATCATTGCGGTAAGCACCGCGATAATACTTATAAAATTCATTGTTGTCGACAATTTTTTGCGCTTCTGCACTGGTTTGGGACATACCAAGCTCGAGATAGGAGGCAGTAGTAGTGACTGTGCTGGACATACTTTGCCGATAGGATTTTGACATTGCGGAAAATGAACCATTATAAGAGATAACGCCAAGTAATATAATCAAAATAATAACAACCATAAAACCTGCAATTAATTTTACGGCAATATTATTGAGTTTGTTAATTTTTTTCATATGAAATCACCTCCCTTTTAGTATTTCCGTTTGTCTATGTAGTCAGCAGCAGTATCAGCGGGGAAAATTTCTTCCTGAACGTAGACACGTTTATCAACGGGATCGCCGTTAAGCACCTTTCGAATCGCATCTACAAAGGGTTTTCCGCTAAGTGGATTGCATTCCATTGTACAGTTGATTTTCCCTTCGATCATTGCTTCAAAAGCAGCCCGAACGCCGTCAAAAGAAACAATTATAATATCCTTTCCTGGGCGGATGCCGTTTCGTTCCATAACGTCAATTGCGCCTAGTGTCATATCGTCATTTTCACTGATTAAAATATCAATATCAAGATTCTGCGCAAGGATGTTTTCCATATTTTCAACGCCGCCGTCATATTTAAAATCGCCTGATGCTTTGTAGACAAATTCATAATTGCCGGCATTGTTGAGCATTTCTTCGACGCCCTGTGTACGTCCAACTTCTGCGCTGGCGCCGATTGTTCCCTGAAAAAGCGCAACCTTAATTTTTTCCGTTCCTGTGTAATTGGTTTTCATATACTCAATAATCCAGTCGGCAGCCTTATAGCCTTCCAAAAGAAAATCAGAGCCGACCCAGCAGGTGTAAAGTGTGTCATCAGCAGTATTTAATGTACGGTCTACTAGAATAACAGGAATACCGGCTGCTTTTGCTTCCTGCAAAACCTCATCCCAGCCGTCGGCAACAAGCGGGCTGAAACCGATAACATCCACATCTTGTTCGATAAAAGAACGAATGGAGGCAATCTGGTTGTCAAAGCTGTCGTTTGCATTTTCTAAAATAAGGTTAAATCCGTTTTCAGCCGAGCAGCTTTGACGGATTGAATCAATATTGGCAGCGTTCCACGTAGCACCGGAGCCGGACTGCGCAAAACCTACAGTTATAATAGAATCGCTTTCTTCTGTGGTGTCGGTTTCCTCGGGTGTCTGTTCTGGGTTGTTGTTTCCGCAAGCCGTAAGCATACTTATGGTAAGTATGACGGCGAATAGAATTAAGTAGAAACAGCGAAATCGTTTTCTAAGTGTGTTCATAGGTTCTCCTTTCCTCTCGTAAAAACAGAGTGAATTGTTAAGTTGCTGAAAGATTACAGCATAACGTATAGAAAACTATATAACGTAATGTGTAATGCTTGTGAAAGATAAAACAATGTATACATCCCATAAAACAATTGCATTATAGTCCTTTTGTTAAAAATATGCAATATATTTGCTAAATAAAAGAAAAATATAGTGCTTTTTTATAAATAAGGGTATTGTAGATTTATGCATTTTGTATAGGAATTATGTTCTGATTCTGCTCGTATTTAAAAGAAAATCATATAAAAGAAAATCTTACAAAAACGTAAGAAAAGATCGGTGCTTATGTTAGAAAAAAACGCTGCCTGTTATGTTATACTGGATAAAAATAGAACTATACGAACAAGCACCAAGGAACAGAGCCTTAGCGCTTGTGATTATAAGTTGATGATGCGGTAGAAAAGCAGGAGGGATTGGAATGGAGAAAATAGTGCAGCTTACAAATGTTACAAAATATTATGGCAGGGGAAATATGGTGACAAAGGCACTGGATGGTATTTCCTTTGCGGTGGGTGAGGGGGAATTTACAGCGATAATGGGGGCTTCTGGGTCTGGTAAAAGTACGCTGCTCAATGTAATTGCTGCGATAGACCGTGTCAGCTCTGGCGATATCTGTATTCGTGGCAAGCATTTGCCGCAGATGAAAGAAAAAGATTTGGCTGTATTCCGCAGGGAGGAACTGGGATTTATTTTTCAGGATTATAATTTGCTGGACACGCTGACGATCGAAGAAAATATTGTACTTCCGTTAAATCTGAAACGGCAGTCGTTTGTAAAGACTAAAAAAGAATTGGAGCGCGTCGCACAGGCTTTGGGAGTTGTAGACCAACTGGCAAAATTTCCGTGGGAGCTTTCGGGAGGACAGCGGCAGCGTGCAGCGTGTGCGCGGGCATTAATTACCAATCCGGCGCTCGTGCTGGCAGACGAGCCAACAGGAGCGCTCGACTCCAAAAACTCGAAACTCTTAATGCAAAGTTTTGCAATGATGAATGAAAAACTACATTCAACAATTTTAATGGTAACACATGATGCGATAGTTGGTTCGTATGCAGAGCGTGTACTGTTTTTAAAGGATGGGAAGATTTTCAGCGAGTTAAACCGTGGAGAACGAACCAGACAGGAGTATTACCGTGCGATCGTTTCCAATACAATTGCGTTAGGAGGTGAATCCGATGTTTTTTAAGCTTGCAGTGCGGAATGTGAAAAGGCAGTTTGGCAATTATCTAATCTATTTTATGACCGTTGCATTGACAGTAGCGCTGTTATTTGCGATAAATGGTGTGATTTACAGCGAAAAAATGCAGTTTTATACAAGTGCTGATGAAACAATCCGCGATATGATGGTATGGTTTGTTGCTATGATCGGTGTTGTTGTGGCGTTTGTGCTTAGTTATGCCACTTCTTTTATGCTAAAACTGCGCAAACGGGAGTTTGGAATATATTTAACATTAGGAATGTCCCGACGGGATATCCGTTCAATATTTATATATGAAACATTGTTTATCTGTCTGGCAGCTTTAGGGATTGGACTGCTTTGTGGGATATTTCTGCACCAAGGATTAATGGCACTTGCAATGAACTTAATGAAAATGGAGTTTACAATTGCGCCATATTCTAAGAAAGGGCTGTGTGCTACCATCAGCATTGTTGCAGGTATATTTCTTATGGCATCCGTAGTATCGCTGCGCTACTTAAAACGGGTAAGTATATACGATTTGGTCTATGGGGAAAGACGAGTAGAAAAATCGGTAAAGCATCCACTTCTATGGTTTCTATGCACTTTGGCAACACTGGCTGCACTGATTGGGAGTCTTGTGTTTCTTAATCAGTTTATTTGTGAATCTTTGCAAAAAGAAAAAAATATGGACACGGCATTTCTGTTAGCTTTCGGTATCTTTGCCATTAGTGTTATGGTTTTTCATATGGGGCTTGCAAAGAGCATTATGTCAATTCTTTTGCAAAATAAGCGGTTGAAAGCGCGAGGAAGCAATACTTTTGTATTCCGGCAGCTTTCCGATACATTAAGCAGCAATGATGTTATGCTGGGAATGCTGGCGTTTTTAATGACATTTGCTGTTATTGGCACCAATGTGTCTTTTTTGCAGAAAGCAAGCAGAGAAGAATCGTTAATCCAAGTCTGCCCGTATGATATTATGTACTGCAAAGACCTTATTACGCAAGAATACGCATACGAAAATTCTTTTTCTATGGAGAAAGGGGAGCGTATTATTGAAGAATACTGCCCAATTGTCAACCAATTTTCGTATGCAATGTACACCACAGGCAGAAGGGACTTTTATCAGTATACACAATGGGGAAAGGGATTTGACGGACTAACGGACAGCTTTATGGCGTTAAGTGACTTTAATGCATTTATTACCCCGCTTGGATATGAACCATTAAAATTGCAGGACACATATTTTATCGTGAGCATACAAAGTGCGCTGCGCCAAATAGACTGGGAACAGATGGTGTTCTGCGAAGGCGCAAAAGAATACCATTTTCAAGGAATTTCGGAAGCATATCCCCGATTTCATCAGTTGGGTTATTACTTTTTTGTGGTGGTGCCGGATGCGGCAGTGGATACCATGCAGCAAAGCCATGCCATGACCGCATACAGTCTTGCTGATAAAAAATTTGATGGATGTGCGCTGATGGAAGCACTGTCATATATAGCAGAAAATCCGTTTGGTGGAAACAGTAGAAAGCACTGTGATTACAGCATTCAGGAATTTGGTCGTATTACGGAAAATAGCACCAGCGCTTTCTTTGTTGTGGGGGCATTGTTTATTGCCGCAGTATTTCTTCTAATGGCACTTGCAATTCTGGCGCTGAAAATATTGTCCAATCTGGCAGAGGATAAATGCCGCTGCAAAGTGCTGTATCATCTGGGTGCAGGAGAACAAGAACAGAGCAGTGCGCTGTTTTGGCAGACATTTTCCTTTTTTATACTGCCATTTGTATTTGCTGCATTAATGAGTGTTCCAATTGGGCTGATTGGCGTGGAGATCGCTTTGGGAATGCATTTGGAAACAATGGCAAAGCAAGTGCCAGTTATCGCAGGCGCGATTGCAGTTGGAATGACGGCATTATATATTATGTATTATGTCGCAACGTATCTTTTAGCGAAAAGGGTAATTATTTCAGCAGAACAGTAACGAAGTCTGCCAATAACAGCAATGTAGTAATGGTGTTTAAAAAAAAATATAATTTATTAACCAAAATTTCATAAACTTCTCTTTGAATTTTTATTTGTTTGTGCTAAAATATGGAAAGAGTAAAAACGGGCAAGTGGTTTTTTGCCCGTTTTTCAGTAGAAGAAAAATGCGGGGGATTTTTATGAAAAATCCATTGGTGATTCTAACGGGCCCGACAGCGGCTGGGAAAACAAAGCTTTCCATTGCGCTTGCTAAGGCGGTTGGCGGTGAGATTATATCTGCGGATTCTGTGCAGGTGTACAAGCATATGGATATTGGATCCGCTAAGATTAAACAGGAGGAAATGTGCGGCATTACACATTATCTTGTGGATATTTTGGAGCCTGTGCAGGATTTCAGCGTTGTTTTGTTTCAGCAGTATGCAAAGCAGGCAATTGAGCAGATCTGCGCAAAGGGGAAAATTCCGATAATGGTCGGCGGTACAGGATTTTATATTCAATCGGTGCTGTATGATATTGATTTTCAAGATAGTATGGCAGATGATAGTCTTAGGAAAGAATTGGAAGAAACGGCAAGGCAGCAGGGGGCAGAATACCTTCATCATATTTTAGAGCAGTGTGATCCACAAGCCGCAGTGCAAATTCACGCAAACAATATGAAACGCGTAATCCGTGCGATAGAGTTTTATCGGCAGACAGGAACAAAAATTTCAGAGCACAATACTATAGAACGGGAGAAACAATCCGCTTATAATTCTTTTTATTTTGTACTCACTGATACACGTTCCCGCCTATATGAGAACATTGATAAGCGTGTGGACAGTATGATAGAGAAGGGATTGACGGATGAAGTTAAGAAACTGATAGAAATGGGTTGCAAACGTAATTCCACCGCAATGCAGGGACTTGGATATAAGGAAATCTATGACTATTTATCAGGGGAATGCACGCTCGACGAAGCAGTATATCGGATAAAACGCGACACACGGCATTTTGCTAAACGCCAGCTTACATGGTTTCGGCGGGAGCGGGATGTGATTTGGATAGAAAAGGATAAATTTGCATATGATGAGGAAAAGATGCTAAACTATATGTTAGAAAAAATGAAATCGAAGGGGCATACGTATGAATGAAACATATACAAACGCTGCCGCAGAAGCAGACAAAATAAGCAAAAATACACAACCGCAGCGAATGCAGGAATTGCAGACCATGCAGCAAGCAATGTATGCAAATCTTGGCATTTCGGATAAGGTATATCAGTTTAGTAAAGAAGTTCTTGACAGTCTGACATCACGTTTTGCAGAGATCGATCAAGTCACGGAGTACAACCAGCTAAAAGTGATAAAAGCAATGCAGGATAACAAGGTAAGTGAAGCCTGCCTTTTAGGGACAACAGGTTACGGTTACAACGATTTGGGAAGGGAAACACTAGAGGCAGTTTATGCGTCTATTTTTCACACAGAGGATGCTTTGGTGCGTCCGCAGATTACCTGCGGCACTCATGCCTTGGCGCTTGCACTAATCAGTAATCTGCGTCCTAAAGACGAGTTACTTTCCCCTGTGGGCAAACCTTATGATACATTGGAGGAGGTTATCGGCATCCGCCCTTCAAAGGGATCGCTTGCTGAATATGGGATTACGTACCGCCAAGTTGATTTGCTTGCGGATGGCGGCTTTGACTACGAAGCGATTGAGAAAGCGCTAAATCAACAAACAAAGCTTGTTACGATTCAGCGCTCAAAAGGCTATCAGACACGTCCGACATTATCGGTGGCACGGATTGGCGAACTAATTTCTTTTATTAAGAAAAGAAGGCCGGATATTATCTGCATGGTAGATAATTGTTACGGGGAATTTGTGGAAACCATAGAGCCTACGGATGTCGGCGCAGATATGGTGGTTGGTTCTCTTATTAAAAATCCGGGTGGCGGGCTTGCGCCAATTGGCGGATATATTGCTGGAAAAAAGGAATGTGTGGAAAATGCTGCATACCGGTTAACGTCCCCAGGGCTTGGGAAAGAAGTAGGTGCTTCACTTGGAATACTGCGTGATTTCTACCACGGATTATTTCTTGCACCTACAGTGACTGCAAGTGCATTAAAAGGGGCTATTTTTGCCGCTAATATCTATGAAAAACTTGGCTTTCGTGTTGTTCCTAACAGTATAGAATCACGTCATGATATTATTCAGGCGGTTGAGTTTGGCACACCAGAAGGGGTGATTGCATTCTGCAAAGGCATACAGGCAGCAGCACCAGTGGACAGTTTTGTAACACCAGAGCCGTGGGATATGCCTGGATATGACAGCAAAGTGATTATGGCAGCAGGCGCATTTGTATCCGGATCGTCGATTGAACTAAGTGCTGACGGGCCGATAAAACCGCCGTATGCGGTGTATTTTCAAGGCGGACTAACTTTTGAACACGCGCAGTTTGGTATTATGAAAACATTGCAGAGCATTGTGGATGCAGGTATTAAAAAATTATAAAATAAAAATGTGTCGAAAAAAAACTAATCTTTTTAGTATACAGACTGTTGTGAGTGTGGTAATATAACTATTGGACTACCCTCTTTAAGAGCAGAAGGCGTAAACTACAATATATGAGTCTTTTTAAAGAAACATACCCAAAAGATGAACTGCCCTACGATAAATTTCTTCGGCTTGGAGCTGGAAGTCTTTCCGATGCCGAGCTTCTGGCAGTGATGCTTAGAACCGGTACAAGGGAACTTACACCGATAGATCTTGGCAGGGAAGTTTTAAAACTTGCGGGGGAACGGTGGGGGCTTTTAGGTCTGCATCATTTTACGGTCAAGGATTTAATGCAGATATCGGGAATTGGTGAAGTCAAGGCGGTACAGCTTCTATGCGTTGCGGAGATTGCAAGACGTATTTCTCATATGCAGGCAAAGGAGGATTTAACGTTTGACCAGCCCAAGACGGTGGCAGATTATTATATGGAAAGTATGCGGCATCGCACGACGGAGCAGCTTCTTGTCGTGCTTTTGGATATTAAGAAACGTAGGATTGGTGAGCACGTGATTTCTGTAGGAACTTCAAATGCGACACTGATTTCACCAAGAGAGATTTTTATTTGCGCGATGCGTGAGGAAGCATCGTTTATTGTTATATTACACAATCATCCAAGCGGAGATCCGACACCGAGCAGGCAGGACTTGCAGGTGACGCAGAAGATAAAGGAAGTATCCGACTTAGTTGAAATCCCTTTGCTAGATCATATTATTATAGGGGACAAGCGATATACAAGTTTTAATCAAAAAGGGCTTTTATAAGAAACAGAAAGGAGTTGTTATGTTGGCTAACAACGCATTTGGTATCGACTTAGGTACCAGAACTATTAAAATTTATAATTCTCACAGCGATAATGTGGTTGTTGAGAAAAATATGATTGCAATTGAGGACAAGAGAAACCTGTTTGCATACGGGGATTCGGCATTTGAAATGTTCGAGAAAGCGCCGTCAAATATAGAAATATCCTATCCGCTGTGTAACGGTGTGATTGCAGATATCAAAAATATGCAGATGCTTTTGCGCAATTTTGTCTTGGACTGCAATAAAGGCGCCGTGAAGCCCGCAGAGTTTTATATTGCGGTTCCATCGGATATTACAGCGGTTGAAAAGCGTGCGTTTTCTGATTTGGTAAAAGATGCAAATGTTAAGGCAAAAAAAATTATGCGCGTCGAAAAAGCAGTTGCCGATGGACTAGGACTTGATATTGATGTGAAAAATGCACAGGGTATTCTTGTTGTAAATGTTGGTTTCCATACAACAGAGATTTCCATATTGTCACTGGGTGGCATTGTATTAAGTAGATTGATTAAAGTTGGTGGTCAGAAATTTGACGAAGCGATTAAGAATGCAATCCGCAAAGAATTTAGTTTAATTGTAGGAAGTAAGACTGCAGAGGGCGTAAAGATTTCATTGCGCGAACTGCAAGAAGAAGGACAGGGAGCAATTGTATATGGAAGGGATATTGTTACTGGACTGCCAATGGAAAAAGAAATCCCGACTGACCTAGTCAGTCAGAGTATGCTGGAATATTTTAATATGATTATAGACAATATCCGTGTAATTTTGGAGCGTACACCGCCGGAACTTTCCGCAGATATTTTCCGACGTGGTATTTATTTGACAGGCGGTGCGTCGCAGGTGGCACATCTAGCAGAATTGATTGCGAAGGGAACTGGCTTAAAAGTGAATGTCAGCGACAATCCTGTTACGGGTGTGGCGTTGGGACTGGCGAAAATTATTAAAGATGACAACTATAAATCAGTTGCATATCTGGAAGGAATGGGGCGCTAACTGCATGAGTCCAGTGATAAAGAGGAAAAGGAAAAAATTTTCTATTCCAAGTGAATATTTGCTGCTTCTGCTGACTGGTTTATGTGTTGTGTTAATGGCTGTCACCTTTCTAACCGATTATAAGGCGACACCGCTTAATAAACTTGTCGGTTATGTTGTAATCCCGTTTCAGAATGGCATCAGCCGTATTGGTTCATGGATTTCGGTCAGGGTGGATGAACTGGGAGAACTAAGAATTGTGCTACAGGAAAACCAAGAACTGAAAAAGCAGATTGATGAATTGACCGTGCAGAATACACAGCTTCAGCAGGATAAGTATGAACTCAATAATTTGCGCGAACTATATAAGCTGGACGAGCAGTACAGCGGCTATGAGAAAGTAGGGGCAAGGATTATTGCTCGTGACAGCGGCAACTGGTTTCATGCGTTTACCATTGATAAAGGGCTGGATGACGGCTTGCGCATTGATATGAATGTAATCGCAGGCGGGGGGCTTGTGGGAAGAATTGTGGATATTGGTTCAAACTGGGCGAAAGTCAATGCGATTATCAACGATGATTCTAACGTAAGCGGCATGGTTTTAGCAAGTTCCGATTTGCTGACAGTCAGAGGTTCTCTTCAATTGATGAAAGAGGGCTGCATCGGTTTTGAACAGTTGACGGATTCCTTAGAGCAAGTGGAAGTCGGCGTGAAGGTGGTTACTTCAAATATTAGTGACAAATATCTGCCGAGTATATTAATCGGATATATTAGCGAGATTAATCTGGATTCTAATAATATTACGAAGTCGGGAAAGATTACGCCGGCAGTTGATTTTGAGCATTTGGAGGAGGTTTTGGTTATTTTAAAGACCAAGCAGCAGATTGCGGATTAATTAAAAGGAAGCAGGTGTTCATGAAGAAAAATATAATATTATTTTTGGTGATATTGGCAAGTTTTATCCTTCAGACGACACTTTTTCAGGTATTGGATTTCGGCGGTATTTCTCCGAATCTTTTAATGATTGTAACAGCCTCCTACGGCTTTATGTTCGATAAAAAATACGGTATGGTGACAGGATTTTTCTGTGGACTGTTAATGGATATATTTTATGGCAGCGTACTTGGATTTTATGCGTTAATTTATCTTTACATAGGCGCAGCAAATGGTTCATTTCATACCATATTTTATCAAAATGATATTAAGCTGCCGCTGGCACTGATTACGGCAAGCGATTTTGCGTATTTATTTGTATGCTATGTATTGTTGTTCCTGCTGCGTAGCAGGTTTGATTTTATTTTTTATCTAAGAAATGTTATGATACCTGAGATTGTATATACCATTTTTATAACTGTGTTCTTATATCCATGTATTTTGTTATTAAATCGGAATGAGGAGGAGTCGGAAAGAGAGGAGCACAAAGGTGTTTAGGAGAATAAAAGAAAATCTGTTTGGCATCGTGACATCAAGGCTGCTGCTGCTGTTTTTTGTATTTATCGGCATGGCAGTAATCTTGATTTACAGGCTTTTTAATTTGCAGATTGTCAATGGGGAAACATATCTGAACAACTTTCAGTTAATGATAGAGAAGAAAAAGGTGATCGAAGGAACACGCGGAAATATTTATGACAGAAACGGCAATATACTAGCGTATAATGAGTTGGCATATTCTGTGACCATAGAAGATGTTTATGAATCCGATTCTAATCAGAACAGAAATGAGAAGATTAATGCGACATTGTACAAGCTGATTCATATGATTGAAGGTAATGGCGACAGTATTACCAGCGATTTTAATATAATTATTGATGATAATGGGAATTATGTGTTTACGGTTGAGGGTACGCGGTTAAAGCGGTTTAAAGCGGATGTTTATGGTCATCTGACAATTGATAAGTTAAGTTATCAGCAGGAGATTGCCACAGCGTACGAAGTGATGGAGGACTTATGCGAGCGCTATGAAATCGGTACGTTTGATATAAAGGAAAACGGAAAAAAAGGAGATTTTCATCCATTTGAGGGATATACGCAGAAAGAAGCACTTCAGATTGTGACAATCCGTTATCATATGGGATTGTACAGTTATCAAAAATATATTGCGACGACCGTTGCAACAGATGTTTCGATGGAAACGGTTGCAACAGTTATGGAAAATGCTGCTGAATTGGACGGTGTAGCGATTGAGGAGGATATGATCCGCAAGTACAATTATCCATTTTATTTTTCTCATATTCTTGGATATACAGGAAAGATTGATCAGGAAGAGTATGCCGAACTTTCGCAGCAGGATGATACGTATACCATGAACGATACAATTGGCAAGGGCGGCGTCGAGCAGGTAATGGAGCTGCAGTTGCAGGGGAAAAAGGGTTCAGAAACAATTTATGTTGACAGCCTTGGTAAAGTGATAGAAACAAAGGATCTCGTGGAATCACAGGCAGGAAACGACGTTTATTTAACGATTGACAAAAATCTTCAAGTTGCAATATATAATATTTTGGAGCAGAAAATCGCAGGAATTATTGTATCAAAGACACAGAATATCTTTAATTACGATCCTTCAACAGCTCCCTCACGCAGCAAGATTATTATACCGATTGATAATGTATATTTTGCGCTTTTTGACAATAATGTGCTGAATATGGAACATTTTAAGGCGCAGGACGCGGAGGCAACAGAGCAGGCGGTATATCAGATTTATTTGGATAAGCAGGCGCAGGTGCTGCAGACACTGCAGGAGGAACTGTTAAATAAAAAGACGCCGTATGATCAATTATCGAAAGAGTATAAGAATTATCAAAGTTATATCGTATCTATGCTGACAAAGCAGGGTGTTTTAAACAGTGCGGCGATTGATACGGAGGATACGACATACCTTGCGTGGACGCGGGATGAAACCATTAGTTTAAATGCATATCTCAATTATGCGATTGCAATGAATTGGATTGATATTACAAAACTATCTGTGGATTCCCAGTATTCGGATTCTACAGAAGTTTTAAACAGCATGATTGATTTTATCCTTGAAAAACTACAGAATAATCAGGAATTTTCTAAGTGGATCTATAAATTTATGATTAGCAGCCAGACCATTACAGGCAGGCAGATTTGTATGCTGCTGTGGGAGCAGGGCTTGATTACTGTGGAGGAAAGCAAAATTGATGCTCTGCGCAATGGGAATACCAGTGCATATAATTTTATGCTGGAAATGATTCAGACACTGCAGATTACACCAGCACAGCTTGCGCTTGACCCATGTAGTGGTTCGTGTGTAGTGACGGATGTCAATACGGGTGAGGTGCTTGCGTTGGTTTCTTATCCGGGATATGATATTAATAAGCTTGCCAATGGTGTTGACGCGGAGTATTTTGCAAAGATTCAAGCAGATAAATCACTGCCGCAGTGGAATGTGGCAACACAGCAGCGTACAGCACCAGGTTCGACCTTTAAAGTAGTATCCGCAGCGGCTGCAATGGGAGAGGGCGTCGTGTCCTCGTTAGGCGAAACAATATTGTGTACAGGAAGCTTTGATAAATTGGCGCCGACCATTCATAGATGCTGGATTTCGCCGGGAGCGCATGGGGCGATGAACTTACAGAGCGCAATCGCTAATTCCTGCAATATGTATTTTTATGAAGTTGGCTATCGTTTAGGAAATGATGGAAACGGATATAATAGTAACTATGGACTTTCAAGGTTGGAAAAATATGCGGACTTATTTGGGTTGACAGAGAAATCGGGTATAGAGATTACAGAGTCCGAACCCCAATTTTCTGATGAACACGCAGTGCCCTCCGCAATAGGCCAAGGAAGCCATAACTATACGACAGTAGGAATTGCACGATATGTGACAGCAGTTGCAAATAGTGGAACGGTGTATAATCTTAGTATTTTGGACAAGCTTACCGATGCACAAGGAAATGTAATTGAGGATTATCATCCAAAAGTGCGCAATCAGATAGAGCTTGACAGTAGTCTGTGGAATGCCATTCACGCAGGTATGCGGCAGGTAGTGCAGAAAAAGTCTTATTACAATGAATTAACAATTAATGTGGCGGGTAAAACTGGTACGGCGCAGGAAGGTTTAACGCGCACAAACCACGCCCTTTTTATTAGCTATGCACCCTATGAAAACCCTGAAATATCTGTGACGGTGCGTATTGCATTCGGATACGATTCGGGGTATGCAGCCCAAACTGCAAGGGATGTATATAAATATTACTATGGTTTAGAAGCAGAGGATGAACTGCTTACCGGTACGGCAGAAATTCCGGAATTTACGGATGGAGCAGGAGATTAGAGGTGTGATGCACAAAAAGGAGCAAATGTGAAAAATTCAGTGATTTTAAAAAGTTTTTCCAACGGAATATCCGTAATTATGGATGACACCATTCCATTTGAAGAATTGCTGAGAGATGTCGCGACTAAGTTTGAGGAAGCGGATGGCTTTTTTCAGGATGCGGCGGTGGCGCTTTCATTGGAGGGAAGAAATCTGACTGAGCAGCAGGAAAGGGAAATCCTCGATGCGATAACATTACATTCGCGTTTGAAGATACTATGCCTTATGGAAAAAGACGAGGACAAAAACATCAAATTCCTCGAAATACAGGAGCGTTTGATGTTCCAGAGAGATGAGAACTGCGGGCAGTTTTACAGGGGTACTCTCAAAGACGGGCAGAGCATCGAAACCGAGCACAGCATTGTGATACTCGGGGATGTGACAAAAGGCTGTAGTGTATATTCCGCAAAGGATATCGTTGTTTTAGGAAATCTTGCAGGTGAGGTATACGCAGGGGCAGGCGGCAGCAGCAATCACTTTATTGTGGCGCTGGAGATGAATCCAACCGCGCTGAAAATAGGGGATTACAGCTATGATGTGCCGCCGCAGCGCCTTTCTATTTTGGGGCTGAAGCCAAAAGCTGTACCAAAGATTGCATATACGTATAATGGCGAGATACTGGTAGATTCTATTACCAAAGAATTGCTGGACAGCTTTACGTTATAAAATTAAATAAAAATAATGTCCGGAGAACCATTCTGAATAATGGAGGATTCCTATGAGCGAAGTAATTGTTGTTACATCAGGAAAAGGCGGTGTGGGTAAGACCACTACATCAGCAAACGTAGGAACAGGTCTGGCAGAAATGGGGAAAAGTGTTGTTTTAATTGATGCAGATATCGGGCTGCGCAACCTGGATGTGGTTATGGGACTAGAGAACCGGATTGTCTATAACCTTGTGGATGTGATTGAAGGTTCGTGTCGATTAAAACAAGCACTGATTAAGGACAAACGTCATGCAGGCTTATTTCTTATGCCAGCCGCGCAGACGAGAGATAAAAATTGTATTACTCCAGGACAGATGATTAA
Organism: uncultured Lachnospiraceae bacterium; assembly: GCA_965114465.1. GTDB lineage: Bacteria > Bacillota > Clostridia > Lachnospirales > Lachnospiraceae > COE1. Next base: position 3,750 of record CBCOYO010000057.1, on the reverse strand, counting down.
ATTAATTGATAACCTTAAGACACAGTTTGATTACATAATACTGGATTGTCCGGCGGGCATCGAGCAGGGATTCCAAAATGCGATTGCAGGTGCTGATCATGCGGTGGTAGTAACGACGCCGGAGGTGTCAGCAATCCGTGATGCAGACCGAATTATTGGTTTGTTAGAGGCAAATGAAATTAAGAAAATTGACCTAATTATTAACCGTCTGCGCAGTGATTTGGTGCGCCGCGGGGAGATGATGACGGTGGAGGATGTGCTCGATATCTTAGGGCTTCCCCTTCTTGGGATTGTACCAGATGATGAAAATGTCGTGATTGCCACCAACCAAGGAGAACCGTTAGTCGGCAAAAATTCCTTAGCAGGTCAGGCATTCTACAACGTTTGTATGCGTATAGAGGGCAAGGAAGTGCCTTTTATGGATTTTGGCAAAAATATTACAATCTGGACGAAAGTCACCAATTTATTTAAAAGAAATCTGCAGGAGGAACGCGTATGAGTTTATTTTCTATATTTAAAAGAAAAAACTCCCGGCAGATTGCCAAAGACAGATTGAAGATATTGCTGATATCCGATAGGGTTAATTGTTCGCCGGAAATGATGGAGTTAATTAAAAATGATATTGCACTTGTGATTTCTAAGTACATGAAGATTGATACCGCAAGTATGGAGATACAAATTTCTAAGACAGGAAACTCAGGCAGGAACGGCAAAATTATGCCAGTGTTGTACGCAAATATTCCAATTTTAGACCTGAAAAACTAGTGACCGCAGATTGGATGCAAAAAGGCAGGAAAAAGGGAGTATGTTTAAGAACTACAGAATACGGGATTATGACTTTAAATTAATATTGATGATGATAGCTGTGACGGTAATCGGCATTCTTTCAGTGGGAAGCGCAAGACCGGATATGCAGAATAAGCAGATACTGGGATTTTTGACAGGGCTGTTTATTATGATTGTTATTTCGTTCTTTGATTATTCGTTTTTTCTACGCTTTTACTGGCTGATATATGGATTTAACTTAGCCCTTTTGTTTTGGGTTTGGCGGTTTGGCAAGGTAGTCAACCGTGCGCGGCGGTGGATTGTCATTGCCGGTATTCAGTTTCAGCCGTCAGAAACGGCAAAAATTATGCTGATACTATTTTATGCACAGTTTATTATGAAGCATAAAGACAAGATTAATTCTCCCCAAAATATTCTGTTGATGCTGTTGCTGCTTGCGCCGCCGGCATACCTGATATATGACGAGCCGGATTTATCCACGACCATTGTATTGCTTTCAATATTTTGTGTTGTTTGGTATGTCGGCGGATTAAGCTATAAGCTAATATTTGGTGTGCTGGCGGTGGCAGTGCCTGCGGTGGTGATATTGTTTATCTTGGTGTTGCAGCCAGATCAGACAATTATCAGCAGCGGACAGCAACTTCGAATCCTTGCATGGCTGTATCCTAATGAGTATTCCAAAACGACCGCCTACCAGCAAACAAACGCGATTATGGCGATAGGTTCCGGTCAGCTTTGGGGCAAGGGTCTAAATAATAATGAGATAAGTTCTGTAAAAAATGGAAATTTTGTTTCGGAGCCACAGACAGATTTTATTTTTTCTGTTGTGGGTGAAGAACTTGGCTTTGTCGGCGGATGTACCGTAATTGTACTATTGTTTTTAATTACTTTGGAATGTCTAAGTGTGGCAAGAAAGGCGAAAGATTTAGCAGGATCTTGTATTGCGGCTGGTGTAGCGGGATGGGTGGGCTTTCAGAGTTTTGTCAATATCGCAGTTGCGACAGGGGTATTCCCTAATACTGGCGTGCCGCTTCCGTTTGTAAGTTATGGATTGACTTCACTCGTCAGCATCTATATTGGTATGGGATTTGTACTAAATGTGCGGCTGCAATGCGTACGCAAATACAATAACTGAAATTTGTGAACAAAAATATATCAATTGAATATTATGTATGAAAATACAATTATATAAATTCATGTATTATGTCAATAACAATAATTAGTCAATAGCAATTATAAATAATTATAAAATAAAAAAGACAAAAATTATAAAAAAATAATATATGAAAATATAGATTTTTCCTTTGAAAGCAGTTAAAATAGAATTATATGAAAATTTGATTTGACAAAGGAAGGTGCAGGAAAATGAACATTGCGTTAATCGCACACGACGGCAAGAAAAAATTGATGCAGAATTTTTGTATTGCATACCGCGGAATATTAAGCAAGAATGACCTATTTGCCACCGGAACGACCGGCAGGCTGATAGAGGAGGTTACAAACCTAAATGTCCATAAATATTTGGCTGGACATTTGGGAGGGGAGCAGCAGATCTGCGCCCAGATAGAACACAATCAGATTGATTTGGTTATTTTCCTAAGAGATCCGTTGAATTCTAAGTCGCATGAGCCGGATGTAAACAATGCGGTTAAGCTGTGCGATATGCATAATATACCGTTGGCAACAAATCTTGCCTCAGCGGAACTTTTAATTAAGTCACTGGACAGAGGGGATTTAGATTGGCGTGAAATGTACAAGTAAAAGAATATATCAATTTCTGTCGGTTCTCGGCGTAGCGGTGCTGCTGTTGGGAAGTTTGACAGCGTGCGGTGCGAAACAGTATGGCTTTGCATATGATAGAAACCGAAATAATACCAGTTTTTCTGTAGCTGCCAGTATGGAGGGCAGTACACTTGACCCATTTGCAAAATCACTGTGTGTTGTAACACAGGATATTACGACGGGAACGGATGTGGATATGGCAGATGCAACTGCGGCAGGGCTATTTGAGATTCATTCCGGTAAAGTTATCTATGCGAAGAATGTCCATGAACGGCTGAATCCAGCAAGTCTTACAAAAGTGATGACTGCGTTGTGTGCTCTAAAATACGGAAAATTAGACGATATTCTGACAGCAACGGAAAATGTTTATGTTACAGAGTCAGGTGCTGTGAAGCTTGGCGTTACGGCAGGCGATACAATGACAATGGAACAGGCACTTTATGGGTTGATGCTCAAGTCTGCAAATGATGTTGCCAATCTGGTTGCGGAGCATATTGGCGGCAGCGTGGAGGGGTTTGTAAACCTGATGAATGAAACGGCGGCAAGTATTGGTGCAACAAACACACATTTTACCAATCCACACGGATTAACCGATCCCGAGCACTATACGACAGCGTATGATATGTATTTGATTTTAAATGAGGCTGTAAAATATGATAAATTCTTGGAGTTGATTCAGGAGCAGACCTATACATCTGTTTACCATGATAAGGACGGTAACGAGAAGAAAATTGACTTGGCAAATTCCAACGCCTACTTAAAAGGAGAAGCGATTGCGCCAGAGAATGTAACGGTAGTAGGAGGAAAGACGGGAACAACCAATGCGGCAGGCAACTGCTTAATTTTGTATTGCAGAAATGCTTCCGGCGACCCATATATTTCGATTATTTTGCAGGCTAAAGACAGAACGATACTTTATACAGAAATGACAGATCTTTTGAATGAAATCAAATAAAAATAAAAATCCAATAGTTTACAGATTAATTTTTTTATAATTATTCTGTAATCTGTGAAAATTAAGTTGTTTTTTTTGTTATATTCTACTATAATGGAATTGTGGCATATTTAATTTGGAATCACAATATGCAAATTCTATTAGAAGAAATTTTAAGAAACTGAGAGTTATTTTTCACACCCACGCCAAAGTAGTGGGAATTATGCGCCAAAATGCTAAAAGCTTTC
>CBCOYO010000056.1:0-20025 GCA_965114465.1 uncultured Lachnospiraceae bacterium | reverse complement strand
ATACCTCCAACCACTACATTTTATTACGGTCAGCGCAGTAAATGCGCAGACCTACTTGAACTGTTACACCTCAATTACTACAATTTCTTACTGTTGCCATTCTATATTGCTATTTATAGCTTTCAACAGTTCATAGTAATGTCATTTGCGCATTTCAAGCTGCCTGCGGCGAAACGCAAATGCTCTCATATTTACTGTATCTGGTTAAGCGCCTGTCACAATAAACTTTGATTATACAAGATATAGTATAAAACACTGGACAGTATTAGACTATGTTGTATACCTTTTCCTTAATGCGACAGCCCCCGACTGTGAATCGTAATGCTCTGTTCTCTATATACCAATCAATAAATACTACTTGACAACAATATCCGCTTCTTACCGCCTATCCTCCGTAATTGTATGCTGCTTTTTCATACGTTGCCAACTTTCTGCATAGACATACAAATTGATATCCTGATCCGAACACGCCAAATACGCACACAGCGCACCACACTTTGAAGTATAACGGTTCATACCACCCGAAATATTTTGTATTGCCCATTACTGCTAGAAGCACAGTTCCCAGATAAACCCCAATTCCTGCGCTGCGAAGCTGCTCCCCTTGGTAATACTGCATTATTTTCAGCAAAATTCCTGTTATTATTATCATTGGCGTAAACCCATAGACCAGAAGCTTCCCTGCCTCCGATTCCAGCCCCTTATGCAGCGCTACAATTTCCACTGCCAAAATTACAGAATGGAATACTCCCAAAAACAGCATCCGCACAATAACCACTTCCCGCAGCGAATATTTCGTTGCGTATTCAATTTCCAGCATACTCCTTTGATATACTTTTGTAATTGTTTCCACTGTAAGCAGTACCAGCAACGGCGGCAGGAGCGATATCATTACCAACACACCATTTCCACCTGTTTCCCCGAAAAAATAACTTACACTGTGCCGCATAAGATAGCAAAACAGTACAATCCATGCGATCTGCCAGACAAGACAATATTTTCCCAGATATCCAATCTGCTCTAACACAAAACTAACTGTGCTTCCTCTTGTCTTATATGGCGCTTTTTCCTGTAATAAGGCTTTTGCTTGTAACGCTGACTCTACCTGTAACAAAGATGCTATCCTCTTCTCTTTTTCTTTTGGAATCAGCATTTTGCATTCCGCTGCATACTGCTTTAGCTTTTTTTTAAGTTTTCTTTGTGTCATAGACACCTCCTTCCATTGCGGATAACAACTCCAATCCTTTTTTGACTCTGTATTTTGCCAGTGACAGACTGATTTCCAATATGGAAGCAATCTCCGCATATTTTAAATTCTGAAAATAACGCAGCGTTACTGCCTCCCGCAAATCCTCCGGCAGGGATAATAACAGTTGTTTTAATAACGCTTGTTCTTCGATACAGTTCCCTGTTTCCTGTTCCGGTAGCTGCTCCATTAAAATTGGCGAATGCTTTTTATAGAAATCTTTGCACTTATTTTTGGCAATGGTATAGAGGTAATTTTTCGTCTTTCCAAGATGGCAGTAATAATGATAATGCTCTATAAAACTTACAAAAGTATCCTGACATAAATCCTCCGCCACAGCACGGCTGTCCACATGATGATAACAATATAAGAAAATCTCGTCATAATACTTTCTGATAATCTTTTCCAGCACCAAACCACCTCCCTATCCTATATAACGAATAACCACCATAAAAAGTCAAACAAAAAAAATTAATTCTACAAAAATTATCCCTTTCACCCTGTTGACAATTCAAAAATATCATACTATTATATACTTAGCAATACTAAATATATAATAATACTAATCTAACTATTGATTGGCAGCCCGCTTATAAAGGATACGAGTAAAAAAATTGGACAAAACTTTCACCATTTGTTTGTGCCTTGGAAAGGAATGGCAAAAAATATGAATGATAAGTACGAACGGCAAATGAAAAAAGGCGTTCTGGATATGCTGATTTTAAAGCTTTTGCAGGAAGAACCCAAATACGGCTACCAGCTTATCAGTGAGTTAAAAGAAAAAAGTGACTCCGTTTTTGTGCTGAAAGAGGGCACTTTATACCCGATTTTATATCGTTTGGAGGATGAGCAGCTTGTCGAAAGCAATTGGAGCGCCGCTGAGGGAAAACAGCTTCCACGGAAATATTATAGTATTACGGAAAAAGGGAAAGCGATGCTGCCAGAGCTATCGCAGACATGGAATCGAATATCGGCAGGGATTCAACAGATTATGAATTAATACTGTATTACTATAATACCAGCATATGGTATTTTTAGCAAACATAACTATTTATTGGAACTGTTATGGAGGATAAGCGATGATGACAACAGAAAACTATGTAAATGCAATTGTCAAACAACTAAAATGTTCCCGCAGGAAACGCACAGAAATCAAACAACAATTACTATCCGATATTGCAGCGGCAATTGAAAACGGCGAAACAGCCGCTGCAATAATGGCTCGTATGGGGTCTGTCAAAGAAGCCGCCGCTGAATTTAACCAAAATTTATCGCAGGCAGAGCAAAAACACTTTGCCCGCAGCAGGAAAATCAAAGCAGTTTCTTCTATTATAATAGTGCTGGCACTGCTGCTGCTTTTCTTGGCATATTGGTTTCTTCCCAAAAACTATCCCATCGGAACTAGCGGCGCATTTGACGAAAAAGCAGTTGAACAGGAAGTCCAGAAAATTATCCAGCTTTTGGACGCACGCGATTATCCAGCACTACGCGCGGCTTCCATTCCCATTATGCAGAAATTCCTTGAGGATGAACGGCAAATTGAAGATGTGAAAGAAAATCTATCCAGCGACTGGGGTAGCTTCCGCTCTTTTGGCACAATGTATATGGCAGAAATAAAACAGCGCGGACAGCTTATGGTATACTGCGAGGTTGCGGCATCCTACGAAAATACCAATGTGACATATACACTTCTTTTCGACAAAGAACTGCAGCTTGCGGGTTTATATATGAAATAATGAAAGCTCGTTGTATTGCTGCACCTTCAAATGTACTGTGTACAGCGGTGCAAATAATCTTTACCCAAAAGGTGGTAAAAGAGTATAAGAAAATTCGCACTGTGAAGTGTAAAAGCATTTTTTATGTCCTGTTTATAACTGGAAAGGAATGGTGATAACTATGTTAGCATTCATTATATGGGCACTTTTAGGCGTTGTATATATTGGATTAAGCGTTTTTGTCTTTTTCTCCCCCATTGCGCCTTGGGCAAATTTTCATGTAGAGGATATTGCAGGTTATAATAAAGCGCTTGGCATCCTCGGCATTATTTGTGGAACGATTCTAATATTGTTAGGACTGCCGCTTTTGTGTGAACAAAACTCACCTTTTATCGCATTATCCATATTAGGCACTATGGCAGACGCCATCGCTTTTATGGCTGTCTATTCTCTAGTAATTGAACGCAAATATCGAAGCCGATAATCATTATTATTTCTAAAAGATTGGTTCTGAAACATTATTTTTGAAACATTATTTTATTGAGGCTGACGCAATATGCTTTAATTATACAAGATATAGTGTAAATCGGCGTACGATGTTAAACTATCTTGTATACGTTTTTCTTAATGCGACAGCCCCAACCGAAAGGAGCAGGTTTGTGAATTTAGGTGTTTGGATGTGTATTGTCTGTATACCCTTCTATATTTTACTGGCATTGTTTTTTGGGCTTTTAAAAGAAAAATCAGCAATTTTTATCTCAGGATTTAATACCCTGCCCAAAAACCAGCAATGCTTATATAATCACGCAGCTATGGCAAAAGATATGCGGAATATGTTTCTGCTTTGGACAGCAGTAATGTGTGTAGGTGCTATCGGATCTTATTTGATTTCCGGATATATCGCAATTGCGGCATATGGCGTCTGGCTTGTTTCCTTGTTCCACAATGTTCATCTTGACGCCCACAAGGCATTTGAAAAATATTTATTATAAAGCTTGTATTCATTATAAAGGAGGGGAATTTCTATGTGGTTTTGGTGGTTTATGCTGATAAGCAGCTTACTAATTCCAGTGCTTATGATTACTGCTGGATGGTTTATGTGGAAACGTCCGCCGAAAAAAATTAATTTTGCAATCGGTTACCGGACATCACGTTCCATGAAAAATATAAATACATGGCAGTTTGCGCATCACTACTGCGGGCGGCTGTGGTGGAAAATCGGCTGGGTAACGCTGCTGCCCTCCTTTGTTATTTATCTGCCGTTTTATTCTGGATCTGAAAATACAATTGGAATCATTGGCAGTATTTTGGTTACACTTCAATGCGCGGTGCTAATACTATCCATTATACCAACAGAAATTGCTTTAAAACGCAATTTTACGAATGATGGAACGCCAAGAAACCGTTCCTAAGAAAAAGATAAATCAAGCTACCGCAAAAATTATTTTGAGCAGCTTGATTTATATCGTTACCCGATTAAACACGTTTTACCCTGAAATGCAAATCCGTACTTGCGAATACGGTTCGATGCAATTCCTTTTGCTTCCAGATTTGCGCTGTAATGTTTGCGCTCAATCTGTCTAAGCGCTGATTCCACCGTATCGGCAAGCGTAGTTTCCTCCTCTGGTTCATGCACTTTAAACTCCATAATAACTGCATAATCCTGTTCGTTTAATGGCTCTAACATTACATCATAGCGTCCAAACTCGCTTTCACGATTCGATGTAATCTGGTATCTATCAGAAAGTTCGACCATCAGCCCCAGCACAAATCCATGATAAAACCGCTCCGGTGCGGCAAACTCTGAGGGCTTATTTCCTGTATCAAAGGTACTAAATGTTGCCAGCGCCACTCTGTTTATATAACGATTCATTGCCTTCTTATCATCCAGCAGCAGCGCTTTAATAAAATCATTGTAGTCTGTCTGCGTTTCTCCGCCAAACCAGCCTTTTACCATATCGCAGAACATGCTTTCGACTTCCATATTGGTCAAACGCAGTGTATAAACCTTTTTCATAAGTCTGCCGACATATTCTAACTTTTCTACGCGCAGATATCCTGTTGCCAGCAACAGACTCCATACAGCATTCGCATTGCCGTTGAGTTGGTTAAATACAATCTGTTCATCTATTTCTGCAGTAAAGCTTCCACCTTTTAGAAGTTGTTCCATTGCAAGTTTAATTTCGGAATTTCCTTTTTGTATCAACGCATTAATCAGCCCGTTTCCACTTGTATTTGACCAGTAGGTATTGTATTTTCCTCTCTTCTTAATAAATGAAGCAATTGACCACGGGTTATAGATATCTGTATAGCTACCGAATGTAAATCCATCATACCATTCTTTTACACGCTGTTTTTCACTCCCCAGACCCGAAGCCTCCAGCGCCCCAAAAACTTCCTCCTCCGTAAATCCAAAATATGGTGCGTATTCCTCTGATGTTGTTGTTACTACTTCAAGATTATTTAAGTCAGAAAAAATACTTTCTTTTGATATTCTTGTTATACCTGTAATTAGTCCACGGTAAAGATAGTTATTTGTCTTAAACGATGCGTTAAAAAAATTTCCAAAAAAGTCTACTGCTTCCTCCCAATTTCCTGCAAGCCATGCCTCCTGCATAGGGGTATCGTACTCATCCAAAAGAACAATCACCTTTTTTCCGTAATACTTTTCCAGATAAAAGCATAGACTGTTGATTGATGTATATAACGTATCCTCCTCCATATTTTTATTGACAGACGCAAAGTATGCCTTGTCGTCCTCATCAAATAATTCTGCCGCAGTAACCTCCTTGTATTGTTTCCATACATCCGCAATAATTTTTTTAACCGCTGTTTTGATGCCCTCTATCTTTCCTGTTTTCACGGAAGCAAAACTAATAAAAATAACAGGAAACATACCTTGAAGCTGTCTGTATCGTTCTTCCTTCCAAATAAATTTTCCAGCAAACAGATCGCTGCGTCCTGCATATTTATTGGAAAAAAAACACTCCATCATACTTATATTCAGTGTTTTTCCAAACCTTCTGGGGCGTGTAATCAGAGTTACTTTATCGCCGCACTCCCACCACTCCTTGATAAAACCTGTCTTATCAATATAAAAGATGTTCTCGGTTATCACTTCCTCATAATTCTGATATCCAAGCCCCGTTCTCACAGTCATTGCCGCACCTCCTATCACTCATACGTTCGTTGTCTGCACACCAATATCACTGTCACTAACGCACCCAGTATAACAATTATCACGGCTGCCGTCATATAAGGGAGTACCGATTCTCCTTGATACTCCACCGAATGAATATCAAATATAGCAACCTCCACATCGGCAAGTTTTAGTTCCGTCTGCGTTTCTGCTAAAGCGGTTGCCACACTGCCGCCAAGCGATTCCACTAAATCCTTATCTGCCTGAAGCTGATCCATTAAAACAGTACCGTCGGGCAAGCGGAAGCTTATGCGTGACAATTCAATATTCGCGGCATCAGACACTGTATTCCACCATGAACCATAACCAAAGTACAATGCTTCTGCACCTGACAGCCAAGTTAAAACAGGACTGAAATCAGATTCTGCTGTAAAGTCACCATCCGCTGCTTCAGGATTATTTAAAATGGTCTGATCGTAACACAATGTATCGTTTGCATACACTGCAAAACCGTTTGGCAAAAGTTCGATACGGATTAACGCACCATCCTTAATATAATCCGTAACAATATTGTAATTAAACAAATTTGCATCATAAAAACCGCCGAATCCAGCACTGTTGTATCCCAGATAAGACCCCGGTGTAAAATAAAGCTTCCCATCATACGCACCAGAACCATTTATCGCAAATATAGTACCCAAAATATGCACATCCCAAGTTGGATTGGCATAAAATTCAATAATTGCGCCTTGTGATGTATCTTTCCCATGAAAAGGATTTTCATAAGCATACACAGGTGTAAAGTCGCCACTTGTTTCCGAATGCAGGGAAAGGTCAATCACATCCACATCAACCATGTTCCCCTTAGGAATCACAATTCCACCAGAAGCTTCCCCGTCCACCGCAGTTCCATCAGTACCTTCTCCGTCTGCCGCAGTTCCATCAGTACCTTCTCCGTCCGCCGCAGTTCCATCAGCACCTTCACCATCTGCCGCAGCATTACCAGTTTCTGCACTTTCTCCCTCCGCAGCATTACCACCTTCTGCCTTGGCATTATCATCTTCTGCATCCGCATTATCATTATTTTCTGTATCTGCCGTCTGTTCTGAATTATCGGCTTCTGCAGCGTAGACAGGCATATAATAACTACATACCAGCACTGCACATAATAGCATAGTGATTATCTTTTTCTTCATTTTGCTGCCCTCCGTCTGCAACGTTTTAGACATTTTTATCTGCAAACTACTCTTTTTCGCTGTTACAGTTATTGCTAACAATTTCTGTTTACAGTTTTACAAACGCCTCTGAATTTTGTTTTAGCTTGCCTACCACTTTAACACTGGATTCCATATTATCGTACACTTGTTTCATCTCGTCTACCAAACGTGATGTGCTTTCCGCAGAATCACCGATTCCCTTATTGCATTCTCCAACGGCTTCTTCAATCTGCCCCATCTGTGTCACTAAGCGCCCTATATGTTTACGCAGTTCCTCCATTTCATTGATACAATTGTTCATTGCGGTACTGACTTCCTCAGCGTCCTGCCGATATTGCTGCCCAGAAGCTGCATAAACATCATAATCCGGCAAAATTGTACCGGAAATATACCCTATCATCTCATTTGCGTTGTCGCTTAGCGCATTGACTGCACTAACTACCAGCCCATTAATATTCTGGATATTATTAGCGGTTTCACGGCTAGAATCGGCAAGCTGGCGAATTTCATCTGCAACCACTGCAAAGCCTTTCCCCACTTCACCTGCCCGTGCTGCTTCTATTGAGGCATTTAGCGCTAGAAGGTTTGTTTTCCCTGATATATTTAAAATCTCGTTAGTCAGTTCATCCACCCTTGCAACGCTTTTGCTGTTTTCAATTGCCTGATTTAAACGCTCTAAAATTTTGCCAACTACCTCATTTGTTCCCGTTTTATTTTTTTCAGCAGTTTTCTCCATCTCCTCGGCGCGCATCTTCATCTCCTTTGTATAACCATAAATATTGTGTGTCACATCTGATACATTGCCGACTGCTTCCCCTACATGCACCGTGCTTTCATTAATATCATGAATTGTTGCAGAAATAGTATCCATTGTTGCTGCTGCCTGCTCCATTGCTGCTGATATTTCATTGGAATCTCGATTCACTTCTGCAATATTATTATTTACATGGCGGAATGCTGCATCCAATTCCTCTGAAGTCGATACAATCTCTCCCATTATTCTTTGCAATGTCACAATAAACAAATTAACGCCTCTGACAAGTTTTCCCACCTCGTCCGCTGTATGAATCGCAACACGCTCTGTTAAATCACCTTTATTTTGATTAATTTTCTCTGTAATTTCGCTGATTTTTTTCTCATAGGAAATGGTAGGCAGTATCATTGCTTTTACGGCAATCATCACGCTCATTATAAACAGCACTGCCATAATTATCAACATTCCATATGTAATAATTACCGCATTTTCATAGATATTGTCCTGCTTCCCCTTTGCAAGTCCGATATCGTTTTGTTCTTCGGTAATCATTGTCTGAATTTTATCGTGCAGTTGATTAAAGATATCCAAAAGAATCCCGTTTACTTTTGCTGTAACCTCCCGTGAATTATTCATAGCGCTCAAGCTGAAAGTATCTTTGTAATTCTGCATATAAGCATTATAAATGTCCATAAGTTCCTGATAAGTATTTTCATTATCTGCAAGTTCTTTAAAGGCATCCAAATATGCCCGCAGCGTCGCCGCCGAAACACTAATCTGCTCCTCTACGCGCTGTTTATCTTCCTTTGTATCCATTACACTATGTGTCAACAATAACTGCTGCATCTGCTGTACGTTGGAAGAAATTGCGTCCAGCGTAATAATTAATGGTACTCTCTGCGCTGCAATTTCATTGCCTGCCGTCCCAAGTTGTTTTAGGGAGATCAACCCCATAAAGGAAGAACCAATCCCAACCAATGCTACCAACAGCAATGGAATGATTACTTTTGTCTTTAAACTTCTCATGCCTTAAATTTTCTCCTTTCACACAAGCAACAACTGTCTATCAATGTCTAAGATCATTTCCGTCCATTCGTTACCCCAATTCTAACAGAGTTTTAATAATATTTCTATAAAATTTTGTAAATAAATTATATATTTTCGTTAACTTTCGACAATTGATTATATTACTGTCATGTATTTATTTGCATGTTTTTTATAAAAATGCCGTATTTTACTCCATATTTTACAGCATTTTCAATATTTTTCAGTAATATTTCAAATCTAATAAATCCCCATGCTCCACTTTAATGGCTTATTTTCTCTACACATACGCCCCCTGTGCATAAAAAGAACTGCTGTTTTACAATTCAATTATTTATTGTAATTACAGCAGTTCTGTTTTATATATTTGATAGAGTTCTATTATATACTGCACAGCAAAAAGATTTGCCGTGCAGTTGCACCAGCCCCAATTTTCCTTTGTGCGGCTGTGTGCATCTTGTTATACTTAGCATCCGTTTTTTCGACGTTTAGTATAACAAAATCTACTTAATTTAGTAATACGCTGGTGCGTCCGTTCCGTTTATCAGTGCTTCGATATCCTCCATTGACATATCCAAAAAATCAACAGAAAGTGCAGGCACTTCTACTTCTTTATCGGTCGGCTCTGTTGCAATAGAGCCAGACAGTATCAACAAATCTTCATCATCAATATTCAATGTAACATTGTCAAGCTTTAATGTATACCCCTTTCCTTTCTCAATATTCTGAAATTCTCCAGAGCCTGAAATAGAAAGTTCCTCGGATTCTGCTTCCAGAGCAAGCAGAATATCAAAAGATTTCTCTTGATAATTCCAATCGTTCTTATATTTTACAATTAAATCTTCAACTTGACCCGTTTCGCCAAGTGACAGTTCTATATCCTCTTTATACCACTCCTCGCTGACCTTTGCACTTCTGTCAATGCCTATGTATACTTCATCAGAGCTGCTTTTAAAATAAAAACGTCCGCTTATTGTATCCATTGCTCGTTCTTCGCCTGTAAAATTAAAATCCATTGCGATAGCATCCACACCATCACCCTCTACCGGAATATCCTGTGGTGTAGAAATATTAACAATCCTTCCTTTCTCATCAAAATACGTGTGGCTGACAAAATCTTCCTCAAGCTGAAGCCCAAGAAATAACTCCATCACTTCATCAGCTTCTTTCTTAAATTTCTCCAAGTCTACTCCGGACAATGCATTTCTAGCTGCTGCGGAATCCAATACTTCTTGATAATACTGGCTGCCCATTATATCGTCCTTTAAACTTTTCAAATATTCATTAATAGATTCTTTGGGAATACGGATTGCTACTCCGCTGCATTTTACTTCTTTATCACCGATCCAAACCGCCTTTTTTTCATGGACAATCGTCAATTCCCTCGCACTTTGTAACGCATTTGTAAATTTTGCAAAAATATCAGAAAGTTCTGCTTGGCTCTGCTCGGTTTTTGCAGCTTCCACATTTTCTGAAAAAAGTTCCAATGTATAATCTTCTGGAAGTTCACTCTCTAAAAAGCGCGCCCATGCAGATTCATTAAATTTTTTGCCAAAGTCGGTTAGTTCCACACTGTAAACTTCCTCCGACACAATTGGACATTGAAAAAATATGGAGTTACTCGCACCGTCAGTAACCAATTCTCCTATTGGAAGAGTCATTCCATATGCGCCGACCCCCAATTCTGCGCTTGCTTTTTTATTTTTCCAATCTGTAACCAAATCCATATTTATATCAAAATCTATATTTTCGTAGTCATATGATTCAGGCAGTACAAATGTCATATCTGCCTGAAACTGCATTGGATTCTCACGCTGAAAAGCAGTAATTTCGTCAAATCCAATATCCTCAGAAATGGAACTATTGTATACTTCCATTTCCTTTGCCATAATATCCATACCCTGTTCATACAGTTTCTGGGGATCAGTACCAGCATGAGGATCGCGAAATACCCGCCACGCAAGTACGCCTACCAGCACAACGGCAACCACTGCGGCAACAGCAAAAATAATGCCAGCTTTGCTCTTTTTCGGCGGTTGCGGCGTACCCATCGGCATCCCACCGCCCTGATATCCCCCTGTATAAGTCTGACTCTGCGTACCAAACGGCGAATTCATTCCTTCCTGATTCTGTGCTCCAAACGGCGAATTCATTCCCGCTTGATTCTGTGCTCCAAACGATGAATTCATTCCCCCCTGCTGACCTGCGTTTGTACCGGACTGCTGGTAGTTTTGCACCACTTGCGCAAAACTTGGTGTTGTTCCCTGCTGCCCCGTTGTAGCCATATCACTTTGCTGCGGCTGCTCTTTCGATAACGACACCGGCTTTGTATCACTGTTTTGATTGTTCCCAAAATTATTGTTCTCTTCCACTTTTTATCTCCTTATCATTCCCCATATATTTTATACTGCACGGCAAAAAGATTCGCCATATCGCTGTGCCAGCCCCAATTTTCCTTTGTGCGGCTGTGTGCATCTTGTTAAACTAAGCGTCAGTCCTTTCGACGCTTAGCTTAACTGCATCAGCAGCTTTTCGCCGCGTACTTCTCTGTCAATTTCCTTACAGATTCCTCCTTTTAAAACATAAACTCTATCGCAGATATCCAAGTCAACCTCCTCATGGGTCGCAAGCAGTATCGTACCACCAATCTCCCGATACATTACTAAATAGCTTCGAATATCTGCTTTTCCCAAAAGATCCAACGCTGCGTCTGGTTCGTCTAAAATTAAAACCGGCGGGCGTCCGGCAAGTGCGCAGCCAATGCTGACCCGCTTTTTCATGCCGCCGGAAAGCCTGCCAGCCTTCAAACGAACCATATGGTCAATTCCAAGCACCTTTAAAAAACCCTCATTTATCTCATGTTCCAACAGTCCTTTATTCTGATACCATATCAGCAGATTATCCCAGACACTTAACTCTGGTATTAAGTTGCTGTCCTGTGGTACATATCCAATATACTGTCGGAATATTTTTATTCCTGAATGTCCAGATGCCTTCTGTCCGTCAAAATAAATCCCGCCGCTCTTTGGTGTGCGAAGCCCTGCTAAAATATTTAACAGCGTCGATTTTCCGCAGCCATTTTTGCCTACTATTCCGATACACTCTCCTGCATTCGCTGTAAGGTGCACCCCACACAGCACAGTTTTTCTGCCATATCCGCTTACAATATCCTTCGCTAACATCCGCTCCATTTCGCACTCCCTGCAACTGCCTTTATCAAACATCACACCAAACACTAATTTGATAAAATCTGCTGTTCAAACGCCTCAATATCCAACTGTTCATATGTGGTATTCAAATCCTTATTATTCCAGCTTGAACCGCGGTTTCCACCTTGCCGCAGCGGTTCATAATATCCATTTTTCAAAATGGTCAACACATAACCGACTTTATTATCCACTTTCTTATTCATTGTATATGTAAGGATTTCAAAAAGCTGCTCATGTGTGCGGTCATTTGCCTTGGCTGTGCGCAAAATATCTTTTGCTTCCTTGAGATTGCATTCAAAAACGTCAATTACCTCCTGCTCCTCTGCCGTTGCAATTACAGATTCGCCGTCTTGTCCAATCGTTTCATACTCCACAATGGGAGGACGCCTGCGAGGAACTTTTTTTACCTTAAACCTTACAGCACCGATGCCTTTTTGTCCGCTGGGCAGCCGCTCTTGAATCATTTCATATTCAAATAAGATATCCGTGTTTCCATTAATCTCCTCATATGGTTTATCAAGAATTTCACGCTTAACATTGCTGTTGGCATAAGATTCTGGTATTTTCATCATTTTTCTCAATTCGTCAAAAGGGACAACAAATGTGCCGCCATTAAAGTTTTCCTTATTTTTTAGCAAATAATATAAGCGCTTGGAATACTTCTTTGTGAGGTTGAGCGGATATTCAATCCGGTAGTAAGCGCCCTGCTTGGCAGACATAATCATTTCCTTTACTTCAGGATGAAGATCCAGCACAATCTTACTACGCCCCTCGTCACCGCGCTTTTTCTGATACTTTATCTTACTAAACCACGGATAATAAATATCAGTTCCTTCGTCTTCCTTTAAGCGAAACCCTAGTCCCTCAAACTTCTTTACTGCCTTTTGCAGATAGGAATATGCATTAGACTCATCCTGCAGATTATAGAGATGTTTCACATCATTAATATTAATTTCATATCTTGTATTTTCCTCTGTGTCATCCCCCTCGCCTACAATACCGAGCAAGATATCCAAGATATCATTCTGTCTTCTGTCTAGGTCATATCTTGCCTCTATAATTGTCTGTGGTCTAAATGCAACTTCCTTACCACCCATTTTCTTCTTACGACTCATCTAAAAACCTCTCTTCGTAAGGCACTCCACATCACCCTATCATTTCTATCATACGCCTAAAACACAATAAAGGCAAACCCTTTTTTGAAATTCCAATATTTTCAGTATTTTGTATATTTATGGCTGCCGTTTTATAAAACTTGACTGTAATTATTTATGACAAAACAATAATCTCACCTTTTGCCTGTGGGTCATCTTGTATTAGTTCCCCGACAGAAGCCACCTTAATGTGTCCTGAAAGCGGATTTTTAATGCTGACAACTGGTGAGCAAATTTCCGCTTCTACATCCGACTTTTCAAAACATAGATCTGCCTCCAGCAATTCGCAGTTTATAAGTTTTAATCCCTTGCAGTAGCAAAGCGGCTGCGTACCCGATATCCTGCAATTCTCAAACGTTACATTTTCACAGTACCATGCAAGATACTCCCCGCTTAACACGCTATTGCGCACAGTTACATTCTTTGCATGCCAAAAGGCATCTTTTGTTTGAAATTCACAGTTTTCAAACACAGAATCCGTAATATACTGAAACGAATATTTCCCCTCCAGTTGCACGTTGTCAAATACAAGATGGTCTGAACGCATCATAAAATATTCTCCCTGCACGGTACAGTCTTTCATTGCTATATTATGTACAGACCACCCAAACTCCGGCGAAAGAATATCACAGCCCTGCATCTGAATATCACTACATTCCCGCAATGCTTTAATTCCGTGCAGTTTGGTATCTGTAATTTCAATCCCGCAGGAATACCACAATGCAGCACGGCATAACTGTGTCAGTTCTGAATCGACAATTTTTAACCCAGTATCATGCCAAAAGGGATAACGCAGATTAAAAAAACTATTGTAAACTGCGATATCACGACTTTCTTTTAAAGCACTTTCCCCGTCTGCCGGCCCGTCAAAAGTACAGTTTCTTACAACAATCCCTGTACTTCCATACAAAGCACGCTCCATATCAAATGTTCTATTTTCAACTATCCTGTTATCTGTACCCGCCATACGATTAACCCCTTTCAAAAATAATGACACAATCTTTTATGGAAAGATTATACATAATTCCGTGTGATTTGTCATCCCTAATCTTAATATTATACGTTTTTTTGTAAATAAATTGTACTAAAAAATAAACATATGTTTACCATTTGATTATCATTGCAGTATTGACGAACACGCAGGCATATGTTATAGTAGTTACTTAGTACGGTATTTCCACAAGCTGACAGAGGATTTGCATACGCCGTGGAGAATGCGGCAAAACAGGACATACTGTACACGATACTTGGTTAAGGGCGCGTTCTCTAAAGTATATTGATAAGAATGAAAAGAGGGAGAAAAGGAAATGAAAAAGTTAAAGAAAATCGCACTGTTACTTGTAGGTGTATTAATGGTCGGTATGCTTGCTGGCTGCGGTCAAAAATTTGATGCACAGGCTTATGTAAAAGCTTTACTGGATGCTTCCTACAAAAATGATTCGGCTGCATTTGTCAGCACAAAGGTTGGTACTGCTGAAGAAGCTTCCGCATTATATGAGGAAGGTATTGATTCTGAGTTAGACGCACTGCTTTCTACATTTGATGCTTTTGATATTGATGTTTCCGACGAATCCAAAGCAGAGTTCCGTCAAATTGTAAAAGATTTGCTTAGCAAGGTAAAATATACCGTAGACAGTGCAGAAAAGCAGGACGACGGTTCGTACGTTGTTACGATTACATATGAGCAGATGAAGTTCTTTGAGCCGTTTATGGCAGAGTTTGAAACAATTTCTGAAAACTTAGCTACTGAATGGATGGCAGCAGAAGAAGGATCACTTTCTGAAGATGAAATGATGGAACAGCTTATTGTAGCTTATAAAGACAGTATGCTGAAAGCACTTGAGAACGTAGAGTATGCAGAGGCAGATACTGCAACCGTTACTGTTGAATTAATCGACAATGTATACACACCTGATCAGAGTGATGTTGAGAATCTTGAGATGGTATTTTTCGATACAGACTTTCTAAATTAATTAAAATGTAATAAGAGAATGTGTTAAACGGGGCTGTTATAATAACAGCCCCAAACCATTTTTATTTATACTCACGAGCGATTAGATTTTTCTTTCTGCACAGCACATATTGCCCGTTTATGCAATATGGCTGTGCAAAAATTGGAAAATCTTAAGGGTCATAAGTATATCATCCCCTGCGGAAAGGATAAGCTACTAAATCTATATGTAATATTGTGCCTGTGCATTCCACATTTTGTAATATTTCTGTTCTTTCTCTTCCAAAAGCTGCTTATGAGAACCACATTGTATTAAGCATCCTTTGTCCAAAACAATAATTCGGTCGCACATACGGCAAGAAGACATTCTATGACTAATAAATAACACAGTCTTTGTATTATCTGAAGTAATCCGATAAAAATTTTCGAATAATTCTGCCTCCGCATAAGGGTCAAGTGCCGCGGTTGGTTCATCCAAAATCATGATTTGCGATTCTTTGTACAATGCTCTTGCAATTGCTGCCTTCTGCGCTTCTCCACCGGATAGATCCACGCCATTTTCGTCAAAATCATGAAACAGCAGCTGACGGATTCCTTGCTCCCACTGACTAACTTTCTCCTTTATCCCAGCCTGATCCAGACAATTCCAGACCCGACTTTCCTGATAATCAAGAGAAGATTTATCAGATTTATCTGATTTATCTTCCCTACTTACCATGCAGTCTGTGCGTCGTTCTTGCAGCATATTTGCTCTACATGAGTCTTTGTATAAAGACGAAGCGGAAATATTTTCTGCCAGCGGAAATGCAAATAAAGCAAAATCTTGAAAAACAGCCGAAATATATCCCATATATTCTGCATAAGAGTAGGTTTGAATATTGCGCCCGTTTAGGAGAATCTCTCCCTCGGTCGGCTGATACAAGCGGCACAACAGCTTTATTAATGTTGTTTTGCCAGAACCATTTTCCCCGACAATTGTAATTTTTTCTCCTCTTTTTATTGTAAAAGAAATATTTTTTAGCACCCATTTCTCACTTTCCGGATAGCGAAAGCCTACATTGCAGAATGTGATTTCCTTGCAGTATTGCGGCTGAACTAGTTCCTGCTGTTCTTCTTTTGTGTTTTCTGCTAAATCCATATATGCAAAATAGCGAATCAAATGTTCATTGTTATTGCGAAGGTCTGTAACCGTCTGTGCTGCATTGCTAAAAGCATCAATAAGCTGCATAACAACCGCGTAAAAAATTACAATACTTCCTGCCCCTATTACACCTGCTGCCGCCTGCTGCGACACCGCTAAATAAACCACACTTCCACAGACGCAGGAACATAATAGCTTTATTCCATCGCATTGATTTAATGCCCACAGCTCTCTTTGCTTCCCTTTCCAAAATGGCTGATAGCAGTTCTTTTGGCTTTCCTCTATAATTTTATTTGTTTGATAATAAATTCTGGCATCCAACGCCGCATTTTCGTCTGATAAATACTGTATTGTATAGTAATCTCCATAACGCTGGTATTGTGCACCCTGTTGAAATATCTGAAAACTAACGTCAAAACGCCTGCCTGCCATTTTGCAGGACACCCAGACGCACACACCCACCAGCACAAACAATCCTGCACTATCTTTGATAAAAACGCCGCAATCTATACCTGTACGACTGCACTGCAAAACGGTACTCCATACCGAATAAATACCAAATCCCAGTGCCGCCAAGACTGAACAAATATTTTCAGAAAGTGCATCCATATCCCAATACAAACTTGCCATACCTCCGCCAAAAGTTTGGATACTCCCCGACACCCAATCCCGTAGCCGCCTTGTACTGTTTCGTTCCAATAGTTCAAATGGAATCTGGTGTGCATGGTTCGTTAAATGGATTTCATGCGCACAAAACAAATAACTGTACCCAACTGCGACTTTTGCGTCCTCTGCATTTTTGTAAAGTGTTAATATAAATGTAATTAAAATAGTGCCTGTTATCAATCCAAACAATTTGTCTATATTTTTTCCTGCCAGCAACTCCTCTATTACTGCTGCTGACAGCCATATTGGAAGATAAAAGCAACACATTTTCAAAAAATTCCTTCTATATATATGCTTCATCTGCCCAGCAAGCATTGCTTCAAATTCCTTTAAACCACGCCTTATCAATGCCAAATCTTCTCTAAGTGTTCTCCCATTTTTCTGCATTCTCCATTCCCTCCTGCTGATAATATTTGCTCTGCACGCGAAACATCTGCGCATATTTGCCATTTAACTGCATTAATTCGTCATGTGTCCCGCACTCGGCAACCGTGCCGTTTTCCATAAAGATAATCCTATCACAGAACCGTGTGGAAGCAAGTCGATGTGATACAAAAATGGATGCTTTCCCTTCTGTTAGCTGGCTGTATTTCTGGTAAATTTCATGTTCTGCAATTGCGTCCAGCGCTGCAGTCGGCTCATCTAAAACCAGCACAGGTGCGTCCTTATACAGTGCCCTTGCCAAAAATAACCGCTGTTTCTGACCACCCGATAACTCTAGTGCATTATCCACTATCCGCTTTCCAAGCATTGTATGTTCCTTATCAGGCAGTGCCTCCACCGTTTCCCTAAGACCAGCTAAGTCTATACATAATTGCAGCCGCTTCTTGTTATCTTCTTCCTTAGACCCAAACGCAATATTGTCTGCCACACTCACCGGAAGTATCTGCGCCTTCTGCAATACCACAGCAAAAAGCTTGTAATAATCACACCTTGCAAAGTCTTGGCTGTCGATTCCGTTCACTAAAATTTTCCCTGTGCTGGGACGCAATGCTCCGCATAGCAGTTTCACAAATGTCGTTTTTCCAGCCCCGTTTGCACCTAC
This sequence comes from uncultured Lachnospiraceae bacterium, assembly GCA_965114465.1. Classification (GTDB taxonomy): domain Bacteria; phylum Bacillota; class Clostridia; order Lachnospirales; family Lachnospiraceae; genus COE1. The sequence continues at coordinate 1,744 of CBCOYO010000056.1, read as the reverse complement.
AACGGCAATTTTTTCGCCGCCTTTCATTTCTAAATTCAGATTATGGATACAATGTGTATCTGCTTCTAAACTCCCCCTTTCTGCAGTTTTTATTTTTAAATCTTGTGCTTCTATATTTTCTGTTCTATAAGAAAATGACACATTTTGAAAGGTAAATGTTATTGGTTTATCAATTGTTATTGGTTTCTTGTGCGTTTCCTCATCAGGAAGCTGCATAAATTTCCAAAAGTCCACAATATAATGATTTGTTTCCACATAACTTGCAACCGCATCCGATAATTTCGTTAGCCAATTCCCAATGCCTGTAATCGCTGCGAAATACAACGTAAAATCACCGATTGACAGATTATTTTGGATAAAAAGCCAGCAAAGAATCAGATAAGCCAAACCATCTCGAATAACAATTAAAAATGCTGTTACTGCTAAATGATAGGTTGTCCATTTTTGGATATTCCCTTCGATCTGAGCTTTATCGTTTATCACCTTTTGACTGATTTGCTCAAGCAGCCTGCTTATAGAAAAAATTCGGATATCTTTCCCTTCTTCCAATCCATTTGTCCGATATGCTAGATAATTGATTCTGCGGTCAGCCGCTGCCCTGTCATCTTTATACGCTTGCTTTTTCCCCTCGGTATAAACTCCCCAAATCAATTCTATCCCAAACATCAACACAAGAACTGCAATCATAAAAAAATGCAGTCTTCCAACAATTGCGCAGTAAATCACAAGACCAGTAAGGGCTTCCATCACAGCGGCTATTTTATTTAAAAATTCCACAACGCCCCAATTGGGACTGCTGACTGCCTGCCTTGCCTTTTCCATTGCAAGCTTTCCCTCGCAAGAAAGAAAAACTGCATAGTCTAAAGAAACTGCTTTTTTCTCCCAGAGCACAGTTAATGTTGTATACAAGAATCCTTGCGAACAGCCAATCAGCGCATTGTGTACTACCATATTTGCAATGGTAATCACGGCTAATACAACGCCAATTTGAATAATCTGGTTCTTTAAAAGCACAGCTGGCACACTCTCTTGCACTGCGTCTAATACAATTTTGGGCATTATTATAAGAATCAGAGATAATAAGACTTGTGTAATACACGCAATCATCGGCAGCAATACACTGTACCACCGATATTGGCATATTTGATAAAGCAGGAATCGAAAACTCCGAAATCCCGCCATAAGATTTTGACTTTTATGCATAATGAAGTTCCTTTCTTTTTTCAAAATAAATTCTTGTTTTCCTCTGCATGGGTTGGTGCAATCAAGTAGGAAACCCGATAAATAGGGTTCACTATACATAAGTTCACTACTCGTGCGCCAGACACTCATCAGGTATGCTGACAATCTTCTTTTGAGTGCCCATGTGCATAAAAAAACAGGGATTCTTTCCCCGCAATATCATAAAACATACTTATTTTGAAAAAATTGGAACGAAGAAATCCTTGTTACTGTTGGCGGTTGGAAGCTGTGCCTCGTATATAAAAAGTATCATTAGAATTATGATGCGGATTTCAATTTCTTTTCAGTTAATGTTATTTTATGCTGTGGGGAAGAATGCTTTTTGCACAACAAATACAGCGTCTGCACGCTGTGATTTTTTGTACTATTACTTGTATTGTATTTTATAAATTTGCAGCTATGATTTTAATTATACGCATGATAGATTAGATTTTCCTTTCTGCACAGCGCGTATTGCACGTTTATGAAATATGAGCTGAACAGAAAATGGAAAATCTTAACG
>CBCOYO010000055.1:0-20521 GCA_965114465.1 uncultured Lachnospiraceae bacterium | reverse complement strand
CGGGGCTGTCGCATTAAGGAAAACATATACAAGATATTATAATACTGTACTGCATCTTATACCATATCTTGTATAATCAAAGCTTATTGCGACAGCCCCGATTTTTTATGTTATTTTTTGTTTTAATATGTTTAGAATATCCTTCTTACGGATAAAATATTTCTATAAGTAGCACTCGATACGATTATTCCTGTTTTGCTTGTGCTGGCGTGTACGATTTGACCGTTACCGACATACAAGCCTACATGGCCAGAATAACATACAATATCGCCAGGCTGTGCATTCTCTAATCCGCCAACATCATAGCCTTTGCTTCTAAGTGCAGAAGATGAATGCGGAAGACTTACACCAAAGTTTGCATATACGCTCATTACAAAACCAGAACAATCCGTTCCATTTGTCAAGCTAGAGCCGCCATAAACATAAGGATAACCAACAAACTGTGTCGCATAGTCGATTACAGCTTTACCAATCTCGCTGCCCTGTGAAGCTGCTGCTGTACTCTGCGCTGCTGCAATAACAGCTTCATTTTTACTTGCATCTTGAGATTCCTTTTTTGCTTTCTCCTTTGCTCTGGAAGCTTCTGCTGCTGTTGCAGCAGCTCTTGCCTGCTCGCGTTCCTGTGCTTCCTTCGCAAGCCGTGCCTCTTCTTCTTCTCTTGACTCTGCACAAACAAAATCTGTTCTTAAATTAACGTAATCTCTTGATACATAGCCGTCGCCTTCCTCAATGGCAATCTTTACCCAGCCATCAAGTTCTTCCACTACAATCAATTCTTCCTCAATCGGCACAAGCCCCAGCACTGCGGACTCTGTGCTTGCTTCTTTCCTTACCTTTAGCGTTGTCGTATTGACAATTGCATATGTAGTGCCGACTTCCTTGGCTAACTGCTCTGCTTCCTCTCCTACCACACAGAACTCACCTTTTACGAATCCTGTACAGTTTCCGGATTTAATCTTATACCAGCCGTCCTGCTCCTCAATAAACTCTCCGACTGATTTGTCATACAGCTTACCGACAATTTCTCCTTCTTCACTCGGCATACTTCTTACATTAACATAGTTATTGACTCTTGCAATAACAAGCCCTGAGAAATCCTGCTCATCTTCCTTGGTTTCCTCCTCAGTAGAAGTTTCTTCAACTTCTTTTGCTTCATATAACTCTATAGCAGAAAATCCTACACTTGTCTGAATACTCTCGCTTAACACATCCTCCTCAAAAGTTTCACTTTCCTGATCCATATCGCTTGTATCGGTTTCTGACGTGCTCTCATCCATACTTTCTGTATTAGTATCATCTACACTGGATTCTTCCTGCTGCTCTGTGCTTTGCTGATTATTCTGCTCCTGATTTTCTAAAGTTTCGCTTTCCTGCTCTTGTGTTTCTACTGTCTGGCTGCTCTGCTCTTCTAAAGTCTGGCTGTTTTGTTCTTGATTTTCCTCTTCCTGACTTTCTGGTGTCTGGTTATCTTCACTTTGGCGGTTCTCTACGGATTCGTTATTTGCATTGGTTTCACTGCCATCCTGTACTGTTTCTGATTGTTCAGAAATCTCACCGTTATCTTGATTTTCTACTGTTTCTGCCTGTGCCACTGGTGTATTCTGCGCCAATACAGCATTGGCTGATGTGTCTGCAAGAACACTTTTCTTTGCTGCATTTAAAATATTGGGCTGAATACCCGAAACACTTTCAAGATATGCTATGTTTTGAACTACTTCTACCTGAAGATCCTGTATCGTACTTCCCTCGTCCAATACCACCGCAATACCTGCTGCCGGAATATTTGCCGAACGGTTAATACGTGCTTCAAGTGTCATCTGGTATCCGGAAAGAGCAAATGTCCCTGCCAAGGCACACGCTGCAATCTTCATTCCGTGCTTGTTCATGATTTCATCCTCCAAAATATGGTGTATACAAATACCAAAGAATCTGTTACAAAAAACTATAACTATTTTATACCAGTTTCTATTTTCATTATCTTTATATCTTGATATCGTTTTATTTGGATATCATTATATTTTAACATCATTTATTCCAATTTTTTATTTTCAATATTTTCTTATATTTCAAGCTATTTTTATTTTCAAGCTATTTTTATTATAAAGCGACCTTCATATTCAAGCTTTTGTTATTTTCAAGCTTTTCTTATTTTCAAGCTACCTTTATATTCAAGTTTTTTATTTTCAAGCTTTTCTTATTTTCAAGCTTTTCTTATTTTCAAGCTATTTTTATTGAAATATTTCATATTGGAAACGAATTGTTACAAATTTATTACGCCTTATAAAAATAAAGTAACATATCTTGTATAAAATGTCAAGTTATGATTTTTCATCAGCTTCTCTATCTAATTGTTGAAATCATAAAAAGAGCACACAAAATTGACGTTTTTTTATAAATAATCACCGATTTTCAATTATATTCGCTTATATTTTAAGCAAATTCACCTATTTTTTAACAATTTGTAAAAATGTAAAATATTTGTGAACGAATATTTTTTTATTATTCACATAGTGCTATAAGCCTGTCTAAAATCTGTTTTTTGCCAGATGCGCACCACAGTTTGTACAAGATTTTCCCCAAATAAGGACACCGTAAAGTATTGCGATTACACTGACTACTAAAAAAGGAGCAAACCTCTCATAAAACGGGATGCGCATACGATGAAAATAAGATATAAGGCAGACTCTTACATCCCACGAAAATAGTTCTGCACTGAGTGAATGGCATTAGCACCGTCGGCAACCGCTGTAATAATCTGGCGCATTGGCTTTCTGCGGATATCCCCCGCTGCAAACAATCCCGCAGCCGAAGTTTCGCAGCCTTCATCCGCAATAATATAACCACCCTCATCCATCTCCACTAGTCCCTCAAACAATTGTGTGTTAGGTTCTACGCCAACGGCAATAAAAATGCCGTCTACTGGAAACTGCTGTTCACTTTTTTCTTTATTATTATAGACCAAAATATGGTCTACCATATCCTGCCCCTGAATTTCCTTGACTTCACTATTCCACAAAATTTCGATATTTTCAAGGGACATTAATTTTTTTTGCAAACTGTCCGCCGCACGGAGCGTGTCACGTCTGTGAATAAGATAAACCTTTTTGCATATCGCAGCGAGGAAAATAGCATCCTCAACAGCTACATCACCGCCGCCTACAACAGCTACTGTACGCTTGCGGAAAAATGCGCCATCACAGGTTGCACAGTAAGAAACTCCTCGACCTGCAAGTTCTAACTCTCCGGGAACGCCGAGCATAGAATGTGCTGCACCTGTTGCTAAAATCACGGCTTTTGCCTCCAAGTCCTCCTTATCTGTGTGAAGCACAAAAATATTTTCGTGCCGCTCAATCCCTGATACTTCTGCTGTTACAAAAGGAACACCCAGATTATCCGCGTGTTCCCGAAACTTATCAGAAATTTCGCTGCCGCTAATACCTGAAAAACCTAAATAATTATCAACCTCATACGTTGTCAGCACCTGCCCGCCGCTAATAGAACTTCTATCCACAACCGCCAATTCTAATCCAGCACGCATCCCATAAATCGCCGCCCCAAGTCCAGCAGGCCCAGAACCCAAAATCAATAAATCATACATAATAAAACACTCCTCTATTCTAATTTCTAAGTCCATCCGCCGTCCAATGTAATAACCTGCCCTGTTAAATATGCATTTCCTTCTGTTAAAGTCCTAACCAATTCCGCCACTTCCTCTGCTTTCCCAATACGGTCAGCCGGTATTTCCTGAATCAAGGCTTCCATTTCATTCTGGTCAAAACAGCGGTTCATATCGGTGTCAATCACGCCACAGGCAATTGCATTAACCTGAATATTGCTTGGCGCAAGTTCCTTTGCCAGCGCGCGGGTAAAGGCATTCATTCCTCCCTTTGATGCTGAATATGCCACTTCCATTGATGCACCCACGTTTCCCCAAACGGAGGAAATATTAATAATTTTCCCCTTTTGCCGTTGTACCATGCGTGGAACTGCCTGCCGGCACGTTAAAAAACACGCGTTTAAATTTGTATCTATCACATCTTTCCATGCAGAATATGACATATCTGTCATAAGTCCAATATAAGAAATGCCGGCATTATTTACCAGCACATCCAAATAAGGAATCTCCACAAACAATTCCTTTACTTTATCCTCCTCGGCAATAGGAAATGCATAACAATGGCAGGAAATTGAAAACTTTTGTTCTAATTCCTTAGCATTTTCCAAAAGTAATGCTTTATTTCGCTGGCAGGTCAAAAATAAGTCATAACCCTCCGCAGCAAGTGCACCTGCTATCGCCTTGCCGATTCCTCTTGATGCACCTGTTATCAGCGCTTTTTTTCGTTCGGAGGTCTGTGAAAGTCCTTTATAATCCATTTAATACTGTACCTCCATTAGACACAACCCCTTTGCCGGAAGCAATACACCTGCATGCTCCCTTTTGCCGTTTTCCAAAAGCGCCGCAACCGAGTCTGCACTGCGCATTCCCAATCCAACCTCTACAAGCGTTCCCGTGACAATGCGCACCATATGATATAGAAATCCATCGCCTTGATAGGTTAGTACCACTTCATTTCCCAGCCGTTCGATTGTAATGCGCTCTATTGTGCGCACTGTCGATTTCTTTCCTTTTTTGCTGGAAGTAAACGCTTTAAAATCATGCCTGCCTATCAAAAGCGAAGCCGCCTGCTGCATTGCCGTGATATGCAAAGGCTCTGGCAGCACATAGACATACCGTCGTTCAAATACTGTGGGAACTGCTGTATTCCAAATTCGATAGCGGTAAATCTTTCCTTTTGCATTTAGTCTGCTGTGAAACCGCTCTGGTACTACAGCAATTGACACCACCCGTATATCTTCTGGTAAATACTCATTTAGATATGCCATAATTTCTTGTGCTGTCTTGGTGGTTTCCAGTTTAAAATTTGCCACCTGTCCATAGGCATGCACACCCGCATCCGTTCTGCCAGAACCATCTACCTGTACAAACGGCTGATCGGTCATTTTCGCAAGAATCGCTTCAAGTTTCCCCTGAATCGTATTGGCTGTTGATTCCTGCCGCTGCCACCCCTGATAGCGTGTTCCTTCATATTGAAGGATAATCTTAAAATTCTGCATTTTATTTTTCCTTGTCCTCCAATATGCGCATATCCTCTTCGTCCAGCCGCCGGTAACGGTTTATATTCGCAATGAGGATTTTCAAACTGTATTTGGGCGTATCAAAAAATCCAGCTTCATTCATATTGACAACTATAATACCAATCGGTACTGCAACCAGCATACCGCCGACACCTCCCAGACGATATCCGATAAAGAGCAAAAACAAAGTAGGAATCGGTTCCATTCCAATGGAATCACCCATAATTTTCGGCTGGATTAACTGCCGTGCAAACTGCCCCACACCCCAGATAATTAGGAATCCTATCATACGAATATAATCGCCGCTTAGTGCCTTAATAATCGCCCACGGTACAAATACTGTACCTGTACCAAAAAAAGGAAGAAAATCAAGAAAAGCAATTAACAGCGCGACAATCAGCGCATAGCGCACTTTCAACACAAGAAGACCAATTAAAATTAACAGATACATCCATATTTCTATGCGGAACTGTGCTTTAAAATAGCCGCCAACTGCCTGCTTCAAACTTCCGTAAAAGACATCATATTTTCGAGTAACACTCTCTGGCACAACACGCTCTATAAACTTACCAACCCATTCCCTGTCTGCTATAAAAAAATAAGCAGACAACATACACATAATAATGGAAATAATAACGCTCGCAATACTGCCAACCATAGAACCCATGCCCGCAAAAGACTCAAAATCCAAGGTTGCCGGAAGATTGGCTATCGCTTCTCCCAGCAAATCACCGATATTGTCAAACGCCTCCGCCAAATTCGGCTGTACATTGCCAAAATACTGCGTTATTGTATTTCCAAAACTGTTTAAATCCTGCATTACAACGTTCCACATCTCTGGTATATCCGTAATAAAACCTGACAACTGCCGAAACAATATGGAAAAAACCAGATAACCAAGTCCTGTCACTGCCGCTATTGTGCAGATAATTACCATAACCGTGCCCGCTTTACGCCGTATTTTTAATTTTCGTTCCAGAAAAACCACCGGCGGATTAGCAATGCAGGAAATAATCCATCCAATAATAAACGGCATAAAAAACACCAAAAGGCGCGGCACTAGCAGAATTATCAAAAGAAGCACAGCTAATGAAATCAATAAATTCACTACAAGCTTGCAATTTCTATTTCTCTCGATTTTATCCCTCATGGCGTTCCTCCACGGGCTGTGCCGCATCTGGGATGTCTGCTGCTAGTATCTGATCTATCAGTGCATATATCTCCTCTTTGCCCTGCTTCGACAATGCAGAAAAAGGAATTATCACATCATTTCCTTTTATGCCAAGCCCTGTTTTTACAATTTTAACCTGCTTCTGCAACTGACTGCGCTTGATTTTATCGGCTTTTGTAGCGATAATAATTGGCTGAAAACCATTTGCCCGAATCCATTCGTACATTTGTTTGTCATTAGCAGACGGCTCATGCCGAATATCCACCAACAAAAAAACTGCGCGGAGCATTTTGGACTGGTGCAGATACTTCTCCACCATTTTGCCCCATTTTTCTTTTTCCTCCAAGCTTACCTTCGCATAACCATACCCCGGCAAATCCACAAAATATAATTGATGATTTACATTATAAAAGTTTATCGTCTGCGTCTTGCCAGGCTGTGCACTTATGCGCGCCAGTGATTTGCGATTCATTAATGCATTGATTAACGACGATTTCCCCACATTGCTCTTTCCAGCAAACGCAATCTCTATCAATTGATTTTTGGGAATTGGACTGGTTACACCAATCACAGTTTCTAGGCTAACATTTTTTATTACCATGCTTATTTCTCCATATTTTGTGGCGTGGCTGCTTCGCTGTCCTTTTTACTTTTGGACTTTGAACGCATTAGACCTTTCTTGGGTTTTGCCGCAAATGCCAGCGTCACAACTTCCTCCATTGTTTCCACAAAAACAATCTCCATTCCTGTTTTTATCTCACTAGATATCTCAGCAACATCCTTCTCATTGCGCTTTGGAACTAAAACTGTGGTAATACCAGCCGTTTTTGCCGCTAAAAGTTTCTCTTTTAAGCCGCCGATCGGCAGTACCCTTCCGCGCAGTGTTATTTCTCCAGTCATTGCAACTTTTGCTTTTACAGGTGTATTTGTAATCGCAGAAAGCAGCGCAGTTGCCATTGTGATTCCAGCAGACGGCCCATCTTTGGGTACTGCCCCCTCTGGAATATGTATATGGAAGTCATTTTCCTTAAAGAACTCTGCTGCGATTTTATACTGCGACGCAATCGAACGAATATAGCTGATTCCTGTGCGCGCCGATTCTTTCATTACATCACCCATTTGCCCTGTTAGCTCGATCTCGCCTTTTCCGGGCATTACATTTACTTCGATCTGTAGCGTATCACCGCCGACACTCGTCCACGCAAGCCCGCAGACAATCCCTATATCATCCGTTTCATTTGCCATATCTACTTTATAGCGTGGTTTTCCTAAATATTTCTCAATATTTTGACTCGTAATTTTAATTCCTTTTTGTTCTACGGGCTTCACATTGCTGTTTTGTCCTTTCTGCGGTTCTCTCTTTAGGATTTCCAATGCTGCCTTTCTGCATACTGCACTTAATTTGCGTTCCAGATTGCGGACACCGGCTTCCCTTGTATAATTTGCAATAATACTTTTCAGCGCATTATCACTTACCGTTAGCTGTGCCTCGCTTAATCCATTCTTTTTAAGCTGTTTTGTCATTAGATATTTTTTCGCGATATGAAATTTTTCATTCGCTGTATAGCTTCCAACTTCAATAATATCCATTCTATCCAAAAGCGGTCTTGGAATCCTTCCCGCGTCGTTTGCTGTAGCAATAAATAGCACCCTTGATAAATCCAGTGGAATTTCGATATAATGGTCGCGGAAACGGCAATTTTGTTCAGGGTCAAGCACTTCAAGCAGTGCAGCCGACGTATCCCCTTTATAATCGCTGCTTACCTTGTCAATTTCATCCAAAAGCATTAAGGGGTTACTGACACCAGCCTGCTTTAATCCATTAGCAATTCTGCCAGGCATTGCACCAACATAAGTTTTTCTATGCCCGCGAATTTCTGCTTCATCCCGCACACCGCCAAGACAAATTCGCACATACTTTTTGTTCAGGGACTCTGCTATTGATTTTGCAATGGACGTTTTGCCAGTTCCGGGCGGCCCCACTAAGCATAAAATCGGCGTTTCGCCTTTGCTGGTAAGCGTTCGTACTGCCAGATACTCTATAATACGCTCTTTTACCTTTTCCAGCCCATAGTGGTCACGCTCTAATATCTCCTCCGCCTTATGGATATCATTGGTATCTTTGGATACTTTATTCCAAGGCAGTTCCAAAAGCGTTTCAATATAAATCCGCTCTACGGTGCTCTCAGAATTAACACCCATAACCGTTTTATAGCGCGAAATTTCTTTTTTTATCTTCTCTTTTACTTCGGCATCTGCCTTTAGCTTCTCTAACGCCTGCTCAAAATGCTCCACGTCAGAATACTGATCGTTATCGCCAAGTTCCTCATGAATATACTCCAATTGTTCCCTAAGAATATATTCTCTTTGATTTTTGTCGATTTTTTCTCTTATTTTTACAGCAAGCTGTGTCCGTATTGACGCAATCTGCGCCTCATTCATAATCAAGCTGACAAGTTCGCCGCACTGGTTCTCCAAGCCCTCCGCTTCAATGACTGCCTGCTTCTGTTCATATGAAAATGGCGTATTTGCCAGTACCTGATCGATTAGAATTGCAAGGCTGCTTCCCTCGTCAAAATAGCGATTTACACTTTTGCCGATTTTCGGATAAAACCGTACATAAGTTGCAAACACTTCTTTTAATGTACGCACAAACGCTTCCTCTTTTGCCGGTTCAAGTTCTTCCTCCTCCGGCTGTTCCACAACAGCGTTATAAAATGCACCATCCCCTTCCAGAAGCGCCAATTCTGTCAATTTTGCCTTAGACACCCCTTCCACCATTACCCGATCAATATCATTAGGAAGCTTTGTCACTTGCTTGACGGCAGCAACCGTTCCGACAGTATATAGTGTTTCTACCGATATTTCCTCCTCGTCAGGATCTTTCTGCGCTACCAAAAATATCTGCTGCTCCCCATTTAACGCATGGTTTACCGCATTTTTGGAATATTCTCTGCTCAAATCAAAATGTATCATCATATCCGGCAGCACGGTTAATCCGCGTAATGCTACCAAAGGTAATTCCAATCTGCTCATCTATAACCTACTTTCCTATACCAAAAACGCCGCCTATTGCAAGGCGGCATTTTCACGCATTCATCAATTTACCTCGCCTTTTTCTCGCGTTCATTACGTGCTTCACGATACACTAGGAAAGGCTGGCTGGTTCCCTCAACTGCTTCTTTCGTAATTATGCAGCTTTCGATGGTTTCATCGGAGGGGATTTCATACATAACATCCATCATAACGCTTTCCATGATGGAACGCAGACCTCTAGCGCCCGTTTTTCTCTCAAGCGCTTTCTCCGCAATCATCTCTATCGCGTCAGGCTCAAAGCTAAGCTTTACATTATCAAATTCAAATAATTTCTGATACTGTTTAATCAGCGCGCTCTTTGGCTCTTTTAGAATCCGCACCAGCGCATTCTTATCAAGTCCCTCTAAGGACACATTAATTGGAACACGCCCTACAAACTCTGGTATTAAACCAAACTTTGTTAAATCCTGCGGCGTTACCTCCTTAAGCACAGCACCAATATCACGCTGTGACTTTTCCGCAATCTCTTTATTAAAACCAATAGATTTGCGGTCAAGCCTTGTTTCCACAATTTTATCCAATCCGTCAAACGCACCTCCGCAGATAAACAGAATATTCGTCGTGTCTATCTGAATCAGTTCTTGATGTGGGTGCTTTCTTCCTCCCTGCGGCGGCACACTCGCAACCGTACCTTCCACAATTTTTAAAAGCGCCTGCTGTACCCCCTCACCAGATACATCTCTTGTTATGGATACATTCTCGCTTTTCTTTGTTATCTTATCAATCTCGTCGATATAGATAATCCCATACTGCGCACGTTCAATATCATAGTCCGCCGCCTGTATCAGTTTTAACAGAATATTCTCTACGTCCTCGCCTACATAGCCCGCCTCTGTCAATGTTGTTGCATCCGCTATCGCAAATGGTACATTAATAATCTTGGCAAGGGTCTGCGCCACATATGTCTTACCGCATCCTGTCGGGCCAATCATAATTATATTGCTTTTCTGAAGTTCCACATCCAAGTTTTTCTCTGCCAAAACGCGCTTATAATGATTATAAACCGCCACAGACAAAACCTTCTTTGCTTCCTCCTGACCAATTACATATTCGTCCAAAAATTCTTTGATTTCTACAGGTTTGAGCAGATTGATTTCAATGCCTCCATCATACTGCTCCTCGTCATATTCTTCATCAATAATATCAGCACAAATATCAACGCATTCGTCGCAGATGTAAACACCAGCCGGCCCCGCAATCAGCTTTCTGACCTGATCCTGTGTTTTATTGCAAAACGAACAGCGAACCCTTCCATCAGTGCTTTTTCCTGCCATCACTTTTCTCCCTCTACTCATATTCATACCACTTTATTCATAATATTAATCTTCCTTCTGCTCCGCTCTGTCTGTGATTACCCTGTCAATCAAACCGTACTCGCAAGCCTCCTGCGCAGTTTTCCAATTGTCGCGCTCTGTATCTGCTGCAATAATATCATAAGGCTGGTTACAATTCTCTGAAAGGATTTTATTTAATTTCTCCTTGGTACGCAAAATATGTTTGGCAGCAATCTCAATCTCAGTTGCCTGCCCTTGCGCCCCGCCAAGTGGCTGATGTATCATAATCTCTGCATTTGGGAGTGCTAGTCTTTTCCCTTTCGTACCGCCTGCAAGAAGGAATGCCCCCATGCTTGCCGCCATACCAATACAGATTGTTGATACATCACATTTAATATAGCGCATTGTATCATAGATTGCCATGCCTGCGGTAACAGAACCACCCGGGCTGTTAATGTATAGCTGAATATCCTTATCCGGATCTTCCGCTTCCAAGAACAATAACTGTGCCACTGTCAAGCTGGCAGTTACCTCATTTACTTCTTCACCGAGAAAGATAATACGCTCTTTTAATAATCTGGAATAGATATCATACGAACGCTCTCCACGGCTTGTTTGTTCAATGACATATGGGACTAAACTCACGGCTTTTACCTCCATTTTCAATTTTAACAGCCGATATACTGATATCAATCAGTATATCGCAATTCCTTCCATCGTGCAAACATTTCATAAATATTTAATGATTTTGCTTGGCTGTTTACTTTTCTACCTCCACACATTGCTCTACCACTAAATCATAAGCTTTCTTCATGCAGATATCTTCGCGGACAGCCTTCTCCTCGAATTTGCCCATCATATCGGTTAGTTCTTCCACGCTCATATGGTAGCTATCTGCCATTTTCTTAATTTCTTCCTGATATTCTTCCTCAGTCGCCTCGATATTCTCCGCCTTTGCAATTGCACAAAGCACAAGCCTAGACTGGATACGTTTCAGCGTCTGCGGCTTCATCTGCTCCATAAAATCTGCCCTTGTTAATCCTGTAAACTGCAAATACTGCTCGAAAGAAAGCCCCTGCATCTGGATTCTGCGTGCAAAGTCCTCCGCCATCTGGCGCTGCTGTGTTTCAATCATTGCCTCTGGAATATCCATTTGTGAGGAAGCAATAATTGCATCAACCACTTTATCACCCTTCTCCTCCTCGGCAGTTTCTTCCTTTTGCTTTGTAAGCTGTTTCTTTAAATCTTCCCTATATTCTTCCATTGTATCAAATTCTGATACATCACTTGCAAACTCATCATCCAATTCTGGAAGTTCTTTCTCTTTAATCTCTTTTATGGTGCATTTAAACTCTGCGTTCTTGCCTTTTAATTCTTCTGCATGATAATCCTCTGGGAATGTAACATTCACTGTTATTTCCTTATCAATCTCTGCTCCGATAAGCTGCTCCTCAAATCCCGGAATAAATGTTCCTGAGCCAATGGTCAAAGAATAATTTTCTCCCTTGCCGCCTTCAAAAGTAGCACCATCCATAAATCCTTCAAAATCAAGCACTACCATGTCGCCATCCTGCACAGCCCTGTCCTCTACAGAAATCGTTCTCGCATTACTCTCGCGCTCACGGTTTACAGCCTCGTCAATCTCTTCCTCTGTTACTGTTGTATCTGCCTTCTCAATCTCTACGCTCTTGTATGCGCCTAGAGTAATCTCTGGCTTCAACGCAACTTCCGCGGTAAAGATAAAAGGTTTTCCAGCTTCAACCTGTACAACTTCAATTTTAGGCTGTGAAACAACCTCCTCAGTACACTCGTCAATTGCCTTGGCATACGCAGAAGGAATTAGAATATTTGCCGCTTCCTCATAGAAAACCGTATTGCCATACATTTTCTCAATCATTTTGCGTGGTACCTTGCCCTTGCGGAATCCCGGAACACTCAGCTTATTCTTGCTTTTCTGGTAAGCTTTGTCAACTGCCTTCTCAAAATCTTCTGCCGATGCTTCTATTGTAAGCTTAGCCATATTACCTTCTAACTTTTCTACCTGTAAACTCATTTGCTTCATTTCCTCCTTGAGCGTTATATAATTCTTCTTTTCTAAAAATAATTAAGTATTTTTATAAAAAACTACCTATCGATCTAACTTGCACAATATTACATAAATTTGTACAATCATTTTAAGATTATACCATACAACGAAAAAAAATAAAAGACTATAATTAAAAAACTTATGATGAAAAGTTATAAAAAAAAATCAAGTAGGGGAATGTCTTTCTCCACTACTCGCCGCGCGACCTGTTCGCCGCCTTGGCGGCATATTTCATCTGTCCGGGTCGGCACATAAAAACGACCGTGTACCAATCTCTTAGTACACGGCCGCCGGTTTCTTTTCAGTGTTTATTACACACTATTTCTTATTTCAAAGATTCCTCGTAGCTCTTTACCATACGTCTTACCATCTCGCCGCCGATGCTGCCTGCTTCTCTAGATGTCAAGTCGCCGTTATAGCCTTCCTTTAAGTTAACACCCAGTTCAGATGCAACCTCTGTTTTGAAACGATCTAATGCTGCCTTTGCTTCAGGAACTTCTACTCTGTTTGATCTGTTTTGTGATGACATATCCATACACCTCCGAAATAATTTTTTAATACTATTTAACAATCTATCTTCAAAGATAAGCTTTTTATCGCTTATCTTAATCCTAGTATTAACGGAGATGAATGTTTTATGAGTGGTAGATTTTTCTAAAAAAATCAAATGCCATGGAAATTACGGTATATTTTCATAAAAACACGCACAATGTCCGGATCAAACATAATTCCAGCGTTTTCTTCAATATAAATTAAAGTTTTGTCCAACGGAATCGCACTGCGGTAGCGTCTTTGATTAATCATTGCATCGAATACATCCACAAGCTTCACAATACGAGCGGAAAGCGGAATTTCCTTGCCTTTCAATCCTTTAGGATATCCTGATCCATCCCAATTCTCATGGTGATACCACGCAATATCTATTGCCATACGCACAAAATCATTATACTCTGTACCATCATAAATATCGATCAACGTCTGAGCGCCGATTTCAGCGTGCGTCATAATTACTTTGCGCTCTTCTTCTGTCAAAGGTCCATTCTTTAATAAAATGGAATCGGGTATCATCACTTTGCCAATATCATGCAGTCCTGCACTCGATTCAATGGTATCAATAAAATCGTCACTGATTTCATCTTCAAACATCGGTGAAAACTGCATTCCAAGCGCCAAAATCCTGCTGTTATACAAAATATTCTCGGAATGCGAACTGCCAATATTTTCCTTGCGTTCAATTAAACGTGCAAATGCTGTCATAATATTTTTCTGCTCTATCCGCAGTTTCTCCATCTGCCGTGCCACCACAACACTTAGATTTCTGTTATTTTCTTCCAAATCCATCTGCATAGAATACAATTTTAAGTGTGTGGATATACGCATCTCCACCTCTGTCTTATCAAAAGGTTTCGATATGTAATCTACTGCGCCCAACGCAAAGCCTTGGCTTAGATCAGATGCTCTGTCCATAGCCGATATAAAAATCACAGGGATATCCCTTGTATAAGGGTCTTTTTTCAGCATTGAACAGAACGCAAAACCGTCAATTTCCGGCATGGAAATATCAGACAAAATAACCCTTGGAAGCTGATCGCTGTCCTGAATCATCTGGAGTGCTTCCTTGACGCTCTGTGCACATAACGGATAATATCCCATATCCTTAATAATTTCCTCAAGTATTATCAGGTTTACCTCCACATCATCTACAATTAGTATCCTGATATCCCCTTTGAGTGTCTGCCCCATATCCATGTTAAATCACCAGCCCTTCCATCTCTTGAGCAAGTAATTCCTTGACCTTTGCGGCGCTTTCTCTTGATTTCTCAATATTGGACTTGCGGATCGCCATTTCCATACGAAATACTGCCCTCTGCAAATCCTTAGAACCGCCTGCAAGAAGCTGCTTAATCATTGCCGCAAAACTCTCTGTCTTCTGCCAGTTATCCATATCCATACTGATGTTCATTTTTTCAAAATATCGCTTCAGTTCACGGATATTAATTTCACTGCCAAACTCATACATTAAATCTTGCTCCGCCATTGATTTACTCTCTTTATTGGCAGGCTTCCATATCCTAACGTTTGCTTCCGGTTCTGTATCTGTTTCTCCAGCCTTCTCCATTCTTAACTTAATCGTAAAAGAAAAATTCGAACCTTTTCCCTTCTCTCCATCTGCCCAAATTCTTCCATGCATCATATTGACAAGTTCTTTGGTAATGGAAAGCCCCAGCCCTGTGCCGCCGTATTTACGTGTTACAGAGGCATCTACCTGCGAAAAGCTTTTAAACAGCTTATCCTTATCTTCCAAAGAAAGACCAATACCAGTATCCACCACCATAAAAAATAGTTCCACTTCGTCATCTATCCTTGTATTTAAGGAAACCTCGATACCAACATATCCCTGCTCGGTAAATTTTACCGCATTGGAAACAAGATTGTTCAGTATTTGTGTAAGGCGCAGTTCATCACCAATCAGTCGATCCGGAATATCCTGCGACATATTTAATGTAAAGCGCAGACCTTTGCGCATTGTCAGCATGGAAAACATTTTTTCTGTTTTCTCCATAAACGCATAAAAAGAAAATGGGTTCTCATCGAGTTGGAACTTTCCAGCTTCGAGTTTTGAAAAATCCAAAATACTGTTGATAATCCCCTCCATCGTTATACAACAGTCATGAATCAGCTTTAAATAATTTGCTTTCTGGAAATCCTTCTCCTGCTCCATAAGAAGTTCTGCATGGCCTTTAATACCATTTACCGGCGTGCGCAATTCATGTGTAACATTTGCCACAAACGCATCGCGCGCCTTCATAGACTCCTTCATCTGTTGTGTCGCATCCTCTACCTTCCGTATGCTCTCCTTATACCGCGTCATATCAACCGCCGTTAAAATAAACTGTGCTTCGTCATAGTAATCTGTCGGCAAAATTCGTATTTCCACGGGAAAACACGTCTTGTTTCTTCTATACATAACGGTTTCGATCATATCCATACCACGATACATCGGCGCAAGCTGTATGCCCTCCGGTGTTTCCTCAAATGTGTTTTGAAAAAGTTCCCCAATATAATGGCCTTTGATCTCTTCCTTGCCATATCCTGTCAATTCCACAAGCCTGTCATTACAATATGCAATCTCACCTTGGCTGTTATATCGGATAATGCATTCTTGACAATGATTTAATACAAAGTAAAAAAATTCTTCCCGACTTTTCACCATTTATTCTTCCTCATCATTTTCCTGCCTGTCAAGGAAATCAAGGGCGTCGTCGCTCAACAGCTTTACTGGATCCAGCAGCAGCTTTACGCTGTCCCCTATCTTCCCAATCCCTCTGATAAACTTGCTTTGCGCCGCACCGCGGTTGTTATTGGGAGGCGGCAGAATATCCTCCTCATCAATGGATACCACCTCCGCAATATTCTCTATTATCAATCCTACTTCAACGCCTTGCACCTCCACTACAATAATGCAGGTTCGATCATTATACGTAAATGCTTCTTTACCAAAGCGATCCGCCACATCAATTACGGGGATAATTTTTCCGCGCAGATTGATCAGCCCTTTTATAAAATGTTCTACCTCCGGAATCGGCGCTACGGGCTGCATTTGTATAATCTCATTGACGTATTTTAACTCAATGCCAAATACATCATTACCAACAGAAAATGTCATATACTTTCCAAGCCTAATATCCTGTTGTTCCAATTCAAGTTCTTCTAAATTTTCTTCCATACAAATCCCTGCTCCTTAAAACAATAACTTCACTGCCTTTGCCCTCTTAAATCAGCCCTATCATCTCCAGTGTATTTTTGAGTTTATCCATATCGATGGGTTTTGCGCAATATACAGTACAGCCGAGTTCAAACGCTTTCTTTACATTCTTCTGCTCATTTAGCGCAGTAGTCATAATAATCTTTACCATTTCCTCCTCTGGTACATTATGTTCCCGTTCAATATCGCGAATATTCTTGAGTGCCTGATACCCATCCATAATCGGCATCATTACATCAAGACAAATTAAATCATATGGGTCACCGTCTTCTAATGCCATCATAAAAGCGTCAATCGCTTCCATACCGTCCACTGTTACATCACATTCACCATACTCTGACAGAAATTTTAAAATAACCTTTCTGCTGGCAAAATCATCCTCTGCAATTAAAATTCTCATTACTGCTCCTCCTCTTTTAAAGCTCATAATTAAATAGTATTAAATCAATTAATTTTTTAAATTAATTAGTTCTTAAACTTATATACAAATACTATATTTTGCAACCTTTTTCAATACTTTTTATCAAGTTGATAATAAATTTTTTGTGAAATCTGCTCTAATGGTACTTGTACTGTGACAGCTCCGATATCATATGCCGCTTTGGGCATTCCATAAACAATACAAGATTTCTCATCTTGACCAATTGTATATGCTCCTGCTTTTCTCATTTCCAAAAGTCCTTGTGCGCCATCTCTGCCCATACCTGTCAAAAGCACGCCGATTGCATCTTTTCCAGCAACCCTTGCGACGGACTCAAACAATACATCAACCGAAGGACAGTGTCCGCTTACTTTTGGCCCTACACGGCACTCTACCTGATATTGATGATTTACCTTAACAATACGCATTTGTTTATCTCCGGGCGCCAAAAGCACCTGTCCGCGCTGAACAATGTCTCCCGTCTTTGCCTCCTTCACAGATACACCACATTCGTTATCAAGACGTTTGGCGTACATCTGCGTATAGCCCTCCGGCATATGCTGCACAATTACAATGCCCGGGGCGTCCTTGTGTATCCCTTTCATTACTGTGACAAGCGCTTCCGTTCCGCCGGTAGAAGCACCGATTGCAATAATATTCCGAGAATTAGCAGCGTCCGTAGACCGCAAATCTTGTTTATGATGTGGTAACATTCCGGTTAACATATCCAAATTAGGATAGACTGCTTTCTTTATCCGATATCCAATATTATCATAAACCAGCCGTTCTATTAAGCTTCCGCCATTTGTTTCATGCTCATTAAAAGCTACAAAATCTGCTGCACCCGCATCATACGCCTTATCTTCATAACGAGAATCAGCAAGCATTACAGCCGGAATATGATACTGCGGAATCAGTCGTTCCAAAAATGTGACGCCGGACATACGCGGAAGATCATTACCCAAAAGCATTACATCTGGCTCATATTTTATAATTTTATCTCGTGCAGAATAGGCATCCCGCGCTTCCGCTACAAGCACTAAACTGTTATCTGTTTCCAAAACTTTCCTTAAAGCACAGCCTAACTCAAAACTCCCCGTCACCACCAACAGCTTCAATTTTCTCATACTTTGTTTCCTCGTTTATTTTCTATATATTGAAGGCTGAATATAACGGAATCTTGTATTGGTCTGTCCAATAGACTCCGTAGAACCAATAAACAAGTATCCGCCGGGCTCCATTTTATCATAAATATTATTGAGCAGCCGCTCCTTGGTTACATCCTCGAAGTAAATCATAACATTACGAATAAAAACAACATGAAGCGGTTTACGGAACGGCAGTTGATTCATTAAATTAAACTGCCTAAATATCACTTCTTTCTTTAATTCATCCTTCACTCTATACTGGGTAGGACTGATACTTTTGAAAAATCTGCGCACATACTGCTGTGGAAGCTGCTCGACGGATTCCTTTGTATATACGCCGCGCTGCGCCTTTTCAAGAACATTTGTATCAATATCTGTTGCTAAAATTTTGGTATCCCAATTGGAATGTTCCATTCCTAAGAAATCCATACAAAGCATTGCAAGCGTATATGGTTCTTCCCCAGTGGAAGACGCTGCACACCAAATCCTCCAATCCCTTGTTTTTTGTTTAAGCTTTGGCATCACTTGCTCTTTTAAATACAAAAACTGCTCATATTCCCGCCAGAAAAAAGTATGATTTGTAGTGAGAGCATTCATTAAATGGCTTGCCTCTTTGCCTGTAGGATATTTTTCTACCAAATCCATAAATTCATTATAAGACTGATAGCCGTTTCTTTGCAGATAATTCCCCAGCCGCCCCTGAATCAACACTTTTTTCTCTGTAAGGTTAATACCTGCCTTTTTCTTAATGTATTTTGTTATCCGTTCAAACTCCTGTTCTGTAATTACCATTTCAAAACCTTCTCACTAGATTTCCCTAATATCACACAATAAACATTTGTTGTATCAATGCACGCATTTTGTTTTATTATAGCATTATACTTCTCCATTGTCAAAATAGTTGTGCGTAAATCCTATAATTATAAAAACGAAAGGTTACAATTCACACTCATGCCAGTTTTTATCAGCTTATTGGTTACTGAGGTGTGAATTATAACAGATTTTGCACACAAAATGCTAAAGTGCAAGCATTTTGGCGCATGATTCCCACTACTTTGGCGTGGGTGTGAAAAGTAACAACGAAAGTTACAATTCACACCAACGCCAGATTTTGCAACAATTTACGAACATTCGGTGTTAACATTTGTCAATATATCATTTTTGATTCTATTTCACCTGAATCGAAAACCCCTCATAAATGCCTACTGGAATATTCTCTCCGAAAGAATACTGTTCCGTTGTTTCCTTTTCAAATCCATATACAGTAACCAGTTCTCTCGACGGATCTACAATCCAATATTCACGCACATCTGCGTTGCTGTATTTCAAAAGCTTTATAAGATAATCCATCTGTTTATTTCCTGGGGACACCACCTCGATAATCCAATCCGGCGCACCGTGACAGCCCTTCTCATCCAGCTTGGAAGTATCACAGATTACAGAAATATCAGGTTCGACATAATTGCTGTCGTCATTATTTAAAAACACAGCAAACGGCGCAACATAAGCTTCACAGTTACCCTTATTCGCCTCAATATAATTAACTATTGTTTGATATAATTTCCCACAAACCCGCTGGTGGCTTCTGCTTGGCGGCGCCATATAATAAATCTGCCCATTAATCAGTTCCGCACGCTCTCCCTCCGGCAGGGCATAAATATCCTCAACCGTATAACCTTCCTTTGTATAAACATCTTCTTTCCTCAATGCTGTCATACTTTCTCCTCCCTATATTGACACTTCTGAAACCCAAACCCGTAAGCAGGCAGCTTGCGGACAGTCTATTGATATACAATCTTATACGCTAATTCCTGCGCTGCACTCTCGCCAAGAAGTTCCGCTACAATCTGAAGCCCAAACGCAATCGCTGTTCCCATTCCACGGCTGGTAATTACATTTTCCACTCTTACAACATTGTCAAAGACAACATTTGCACCTTTTAACTCCGCTTCCATACCTGGGTAAATACACGCCGGTTTTCCTTCCAGCAGCCCCATATGCCCAAATATCATCGGTGCGGCACAGATTGCGGCAATTCTCTTGCCATCATGATAAAATTCTTTTATTTTGTCTGTCAGCTTGGTGCAGGCTTCTAATCGTTTTGTTCCCGGCATTCCTCCCGGACATACTATCATATCCAAACTGTCAAAATCAAGCGCATCAATCCCTGTATCCATTAAAACCGTAATATTATGACTGCCCGTCACTTGCTTTTCATTATCAATGGATACACAAAGCGCCTCAATTCCTGCACGCCTTAATAAATCTACTACTGTCAGCGCCTCAATCTCCTCAAAACCTGCTGCAAAAAAAATGCCAACTCTTTGCGTTGTTTCGATACTCATTCTCTAATCCTCCATTTTTCATAATAACAGTTCAGATAACCCATTGAACTGTTACGTATCCAGCCATTGGAAATCGCT
>CBCOYO010000054.1:0-20582 GCA_965114465.1 uncultured Lachnospiraceae bacterium | reverse complement strand
GGCTTTGTATGGTAAGAAGAAAATAGATAATACAATCTATAAAATGGTAATGAAAGGCGAAATATTTGCTTTTGAAGATCCCTTTCCAGCATTCCGAAAAGAAGTGCAAAAGGGGAATTTTGATGTAGACACATTAGTACATCGACTGGAAACGGGCGGCGAGGGCAGTTTACTTTATGAAGGGGATGCATACCATACATATTTGCTTATGCTGGCACTTGATAGAACAGTGATTGTGTTAAATGGCTGTACAGTGACGCCGAAATTTCCGTTTACTTTTGCGGTTGAGCCTATGGTCGCATTATGTCCTGCCTGCGGAAGTGAAACAGCGGAGAAGCTGATAACAGACCAACCTGATAGAGAAGATGAAATAGGATACTATTGTGAGAAGTGTAATCAGTGGGTAATGGGAGGCTGTTTAGGTGAAAAGGAGTAAAATAAGTAATGGCATATGAAATAGAAGATATCCGCACTGCGCAGGAGATTTTCTGCTATCTGCTGGAGTACCATGAATTAAGCGAGGAAAAACAGGAACGTCTGTACTGCGGATATGCGGAAAACGAGAGGATTCAAAATATCGTAAAATCACAGGGGGAAATTGCGGAATGCGATATTGAGCGGTATGGAAATGTAATTTATCTAATACCCAAAGAGGATAATACCTTTTTGGGCTTTTCTAAGGCGCAGCTAAAACGTGCGCTGTGCAAATCGGATGCAACAGATAAGGACTACTATCTTTCTCAATTTGTAATTTTAATTTTGCTGGTAGAGTTTTACGACGGACAGGGGGCAACGAGTAAGACTAGAGATTTTATGCGTGTAGGAGAATTGCAAAATTGTATTTCTAAACGTCTGCGGGAAGGTGTGGAACGTATGAATGACGAGGAAGAAGAAAAGGCAGGTATTGCATTCTCCAATATGTCAGAGGCATACGAGGCACTGCGTTCGGATGAGAAGGGCACACGCGAGAGGAAAACCACAAAGGAAGGATTTTTGGCCAATATTTTGAATTTTTTGCAGAAACAGGGGTTAATTGAATTTGTACAGCAGGACGAGATGATTAAGACGACGAAAAAGTTGGACAACTTTATGGACTGGAATCTTTTAAATCAAAGCAATTTCCAGCGTGTGCGGCGGGTCTTAGAAGGCGGCAATCGCTGAAAATAGGAGAAAACAATGAGTAAAATAAACGCAGTACGTTTTATCAATCTGAATTATAACAACAATGCAATCCGAATCAGCGACGAAACGTTTCAGCTTAACGGGGAAAGCACGCTGTTTTCGCTGCGTAACGGCGGCGGGAAATCGGTTTTGGTACAGATGCTTATAGCGCCTTTTGTACATAAGAAATATCAAAATGCGAAAGATCGTCCGTTTGCCAGCTATTTTACAACGAATAAGCCGACGTTTATACTGGTGGAGTGGAAGCTGGATCAAGGCGCAGGCTATGTGCTGACAGGAATGATGGTGCGCAGAAATCAAGAGATTAGCGAGGAACAGCAGGAGGAACTGGAAGTGGTACAGTTTATTGCGGAGTATAAGCAGCGCTGTGCACAGGATATTTTTCATCTTCCCGTAGTGGAAAAAACGAAAAAGGAGATTACGCTAAAAGGTTTTCATGCCTGCAAACAACTGTTTGAAACATATAAAAGGGAACGGAGTATTCCGTTTTTTTATTATGATATGAATTCTTCTACACAGGCAAGGCAGTATTTTGACAAGTTAATGGAATATCAGATTAATTATAAAGAGTGGGAGAATATTATTAAGAAAGTCAATGAAAAAGAGTCTGGTTTGTCGGATTTATTTGTGGACTGCAAGGACGAGAAAGGGCTTGTGGAAAAATGGTTTCTAAGATCGATAGAGAAGAAATTAAATAAAGACCGCAGTCGTATGAAAGAGTTCCAAGGCATTATGGAAAAGTATACGGGGCAGTATAAGGATAATCGGTCGAAAATTGCGCGGCGGGATACCATTCAAGCCTTTGAAACGGAAGCAAAACAGATTCGCGAACGTGCAGTACAGTATCAGGAAACGTCACAAAATTTAATACAGCAGGAAGCACGAATAGCAGATTTTATTGGGAAATTGCACACATTAGAAACACAGGAACAGCAAAATGCTGATGCGGTAGAACGCAGGCTGGAGGACATCGGGCAGCAGCTTGCCTATTTAGAATATGAAAAATTGTCGGGAGAGATTTATGAAATTGCTGATAGAGAGCGGTTTCACAGCGGCAATTTGGAAATGCTGCGGATGGAGAAGCAGGATATTTTGTTAAAGCAGGAGGAAGCAGAACGCAAAAAGAATATCTTGTCTTGTGCCAAACAGCAGGAAAATGTTGCAGAGTGCCAGGAGGAATGCGATAAAGAGTACCAGCGATTGCTTCTTAGCCGTGTAAAAGAGGAGAATCTCGAACCAGAGCGCAACCGGTTGGGAGCACAATTGAAGTTGTATTATCAGGCATTTTATGCAGAGAAAGAGAATGAGAAAAGCATCTGCAATCAAGAAATACAGCAAATGGAGCAGGAACGCACAACTGCGCAGGAAAAGTTAGAAGAACTGCGCCAAAAGGAGGGGGCACTTGCGGAACAGGCAGGCGGTTTCCGCGCGCAGATACGGGCATATGACGAAATCGAAGATAATTTTAATCAACAATATCAGGAGGAATGGCGTCGCAATATTTTAGGAGAATATGATGCAGGTGCGCTGCAAATCCGACAAACAGAATATCAAAAGGAATTAGAGCAGACAGAGAATGCAAGGACAAAAGAAAAAAAGGAAGCGGAACGGTACAAAGAACAGCGCAAAAGTATGCAGCGACTTCTGGAGGATAAAACTACGAAAAAAATCCATCTGGAAACTGCCAAACAGGAAACACAGCGTTCCATAGAGAATTATCAGAAAGAACTTGAGGAACGTCGTGTGATTTTGCAGTATTTCGGCATTGAACAGGAGGATTTATTTGCGTCTGACAAAATACTGGAAGCGGCGCAGCGCAGGCTTATGGATACGGATTTGGCACGCAGAAGCATGGAGCAGGAAGTGAGCGTGCTAGAAAAGGAATACCGCAAAATGGCGCAAGGACAAGTTTTGGAACTGTCGGAGGAGTTTCAACACTTGTTGGAGGAAGCAGGAATTTACTATGTTTATGGGATGGAATGGCTGCGCAAAAACCAGTTTCCAGCGGTGCGCAATCAAAAATTGGTTGAACAGAATCCGTTTCTGCCGTATGCGCTGATTTTGCCACGGAAGGAATTAGAACGGCTGTCAGGGCTTACGGAGCAGGTATATACATCGTTTCCTGTGCCGATTATTCTTCGGGAGGAGTTAGAGCAGAACGCTGGAGAGCAGGAGGGCGCTGTGCGCTCCTACGCCGGATTAAATTTTTATATTTGGTTTAACGACAATCTGTTAGATGAGGAAAAATTAAAGCAGATGCTGACAGAGCAGCAGGCTCAGATTGAAAAACTTCAAACGAATATTCGACGAAAAAAAGAGGAGTTTACAGAGTATGTCAGCAGGCGGGAAAAAATTAAAAATCAAACAGTAACAAGGGAAGCATTTCAGAATGCGGAGGAAACCAGCAAAACACAGGAACAGGCGCTTTCGGCATTGGAACAGGAGATTTTGCATAAAAGAGAGGAAATGGAAGCGCAGGAAACCTTGCAGACACAACGGGAACAGGAAATTGCTGCATTGGAACGTACCGCCGAATTACAGAAAAGGCGTCTGTCTGATTTTGAAAATCTTTGCCGAAGTTATGCGCAATTTCAGGAAAACAGCCGTCTTTTAGAGAAAAATCAGAAGGAGAAGGCGCGTGTCAGTAACTTGCAGAAATTGGAGATGGATAAAATCAGTAAGTTAGAACATCAGCTTGTGACACAGCAAAACCAGCTTTCTGCATTAGAGCGCACATTGGAGAACTGCAAGGAAAAATTGGTGCGCTATCAGCAGTATGCAGTAGGACAGGAAACACTGAATCCAGAAAATTTAGAAGCAACAGCAGAAAGCACGGATAAAATTCTGCCGCAGGATTTTCATGTCAGCGAAGCAGAAAACCGTTATGAGGTGATTACAAGCGGCATTAGCGCAGAACAGAAAGAGTTGGAAGCACGTTTAGAAGCAGCGCAGAAACGTTTTAGCAAAGCGCAGGAGGAATTGGATTATCTGCGGAAAAAATTTTATTTGACACAAGCAGATTGGGCAGGCATTATTTATGACCGTAAAGAGGAAGCACACCAAGAAACGATTTTAGCGGATTTGAAATTGAAACTTACCAAAAAAGAAGAACAGATACACGGCGAGGAAACACAATGCGCCCTGATAGCGCAGGAAAAACAGGGAAAGTACACACAAATGAAAGAACGCTGTCAGAAGGAAGAGCCAATTGCAAAGGAAGCAATACAAACCGTAGATTTTACCGAAGCAATGAAAAAGCTGGAATACGAACAGTCACAAGCCAAACAGGAGGAGAAGCAGATACAGAAAAAACTGCAAGGCTATGAAAATAATCTAACAGCGCTGGCGGAATACGAGGATTTCGTCTGTGCAGAACCGGTTGCATGGGAGTGTGACTTTGCTGTTATGAACAGTGCAGAATTAACAAAGCAGAAAGGTATTTTGCTGCGTGATTATAATGCTTATACACAACAGAGCAGAGAACGGCGCTCGGAATTGGAGCGTATTTTAAATCAGGTTATTAGAAAAGAACGATTTGCGGAGGACTTTTACCAAAAACCATTGGAGTCAATGCTACAGTTAACAGCAGACGCCACACGTGTGCTAAAGCAGTTGGAAACCACAATCGCCTCCTATAACAGTTTAATGGAGAAGCTTATGGTAGATATTTCAATGGTAGAAAAGGAAAAGGCGAAAATTGTTGAATTAATTGCAGAGTACCTGAAAGATGTCCATGATAATCTTAATAAAATTGACCGCAATTCCACAATTACCATTCGGGAGCGTCCTGTAAAAATGCTAAAAATTGAACTGCCTGACTGGACAGAGCAGGAGAACCTTTATCAATTGCGCTTGCAGGATTATATTGATGATATTACCGAAAAAGGCATTGCGCTTTTGGAGGAAAACAAAAATGTGCAGGAATACCTTGGCGCAAAGATAACAACAAAGGCCTTATATGATGCTGTAGTGGGCATTGGTAATGTACAGATCCGCCTGTATAAAATCGAAGCACAGCGCGAATATCCAATTACATGGGCAGAAGTGGCACGCAATTCCGGCGGCGAGGGCTTTTTGTCAGCATTTGTAATTCTTTCGGCGCTGCTCTACTATATGCGCAAGGAAGAAACCGATATGTTTGCGGATCGCAATGAAGGAAAAGTTTTATTGATGGATAACCCTTTTGCGCAGACAAATGCCTCTCATTTATTAAAGCCGTTAATGGATATGGCAAAAAAGACAAATACGCAGTTAATCTGCCTGTCTGGTCTTGGTGGCGAGTCGATTTATAACCGCTTTGATAATATTTATGTGCTGACATTGATATCCGCCAATCTGCGCAAGGATATGCAGTACCTAAAAGCAGAGCATATGCGCGGATCGGAGGAAGAAACCATGCTGGTGTCACAGATTCAAGTGATGGAGCAGCAGAGGTTGTTTTAAATACATTAAGGCAGTATGGAGGGGCATAGCTTGATATGCTGTGATTTATACAGATTACGCTAAAGCCTGCCAATAATGTCAACTTACGGGCATAGTAGTATATATACAGATTATGCTAAAGTCTGTCAATAAAGTCAACTCACGGGCAAAGTAGTATTTATACAGATTACGCTAAAGTCTGCCAATAAAGTTAACTCACGGGCAAAGTAGTATTTATACAGATTACGCTAAAGTCTACCAATAATGTCAATTCACGGGCACAGCGAAACGGCGAAAAAATTCGCCATTTCGCTGTGCCAGCCGCACGCCGCAAGGCGGCAATTTTCCTCTGTGTGCGTATTATTATACTTAGGAACTTTAATCAATTACTCATGACAATTATTTGTCTAAATGTCCATCTGTGGCATCAGAAAATTTTGACATAAGGCATTGCCCTTTATGCCTTTGCCTCCTATGCCTGCGATTTTCTTCTAATTACGAAGTAATTTGCATAGGAACATTTATACGGCGTACTTGTCACAAGTAATTTTTGAACAGTTCCTAAGCATCAGTCTTTTCGACGCTTAGGAACTGTTAAAGAAAACTGTGCTTTAAATGAAAGGAGTAATAACAAATATATGAAAAAAGAAGATTACAAAAAAGGTGCACAGATGTTAATTATGATGGTGCTTACATGGGGTGTAATAGAGTGTGATTTTATTTCATTAGTTATGCCAAATCAAATACTGGCATTTGGCATAACTCCTATTATCTGGGGAATTGGGGCATCCTTTATTTTCATTAAAATACTAAAGGAAAATAAGGAAGAATTGCTTTACACAAATGATTTATGGAATGGCAGGGATTGGTTAATCCTGTTTTTTGTGATTACTGGCAGTATAACTGCAGCGGTGAGAAATTATTTGTATGCGGGGATGAAGCCTTTATTGATTAGGGAGTTTTTCACAAGTTATCCATTATATACAATTAGAAATATCCTCTATTATCCATTAGAGGTGCTGCTAATGCTGGAACTTTTGATATTTGCACAGAGAGCAGGAGAGTATTTCACAAAAAAAGCAGGTATATGGGGAATTGCTGCATTATTTTTATTATGGGGTCTGCCGCATTTGTACCATGGATTTGAGGATGGTATTGTTTCTGCGTTAAATGCATTTATTTACGCCATTCCTTTTTACGCTTCAGGAAAGAAGTTAAAGGTAAGTTATATTAGTATGTTAATATTATGGTTTATGGTGTAAAATAAGTGTTTATACGCACGAGCGGTCAAATTTACCACATATTCACGATGCTTTACGCTCGTGAGTTGGGTGATTTGGCAAATTTTAGTGACCATGAGTATATACTGGTAAATGATTAAATATGTCAATAACGCAGAGTAGCTTTTTGAAGCTTTTTTTCAAGTGATGATGGCTTGGGGCTGCGCTTGTTATTCTCGTATGTACGAATATAGGCTTCGCCTGCACTAAAGATAACGAAACGGAAGTTAGAGGAAGCCAAAGCGGATGTTTCAGAATATAACCAACAGTGAAAGAACAATCCGCGGGCAGTTACGAAAGAGAATAAACCGTGGAAGTAGCAACCGTAGATTTTTAAAGAAAGATTTGATTTGTTGGCGGAACAGATGTTAAAAAAGTAAGGGCGTGCGGTTGATCATGCTCTTTTATTATGCACAGACCCGTGCAGAGGAAGTATGCCACTAAGGCGGTGCAGTGAGTAGGAGAGAAGGGTATTTCCTTGCTTGAATAAGAAAAATGTGATAAAAGGCACAAAAATAGTAGAAAATACAACGATATAGTGATATAATATGGAATAAATATATAGGGAGCGAAACGGCGAATGAAAGTAAGTTATAATCGTTTATGGAAATTGATGATTGATAAGAAAATGAAAAAATCGGAACTTCAAAAGAAAGCACAGATAAGCGGGAATATCATTACAAGGCTCAATAAAGACGAGTTTGTTTCTATGGAAACGATTGCGAAAATTTGTGATGTGCTTGCGTGTGGTGTTGACGATATTTTGGAATTTTCAAAAGATTGAGGAGGATATAGGAGTGGCAGCAAAAGCAAAGGCGAAAGAAGTTTCTATGGAGGAGGCTCTATGGAAGTCAGCGGATAAACTGAGAGGTTCGGTTGAACCATCTGAATATAAGCATGTAGTTTTAAGTTTATTTTTTCTAAAGTTTGCAAGTGATAAATTTGAGGCTCAAAGAGCAAAAATCATTGCAGATGGTATGGAAAAATTTGTGGATAATATTGCATTCTATACAAAAGATAATGTGTTCTATTTGCCGCAGGAAAGCAGATGGACTTATATTATGGAAAATGCCAAGCAGGAGGATATTGCTTTAAAGATAGATACAGCGCTTTTTACAATTGAAAAAACAAATCCCATTTTAAAAGGTGCTTTGCCAGATAATTATTATTCTCGTTTACAGATTGATACAGTCAAATTGGCATCTTTGTTAGATGAAATCAATAAGATTGACACAACAAAGGATAAAGAAAACGATATTATTGGGCGTATGTACGAATATTTTCTAAGTAAGTTTGCAATTGCGGAGGGAAAAGGGAAAGGCGAATTCTATACGCCAAAAACGATTGTAAATTTAATTGCGGAGCTAATAGAGCCTTATAATGGAACATTATATGATCCGTGCTGCGGTTCGGGCGGTATGTTTGTACAGTCCATAAAGTTTATTGAGGCGCATCATGGCAATAAAAAGAAGGTTTCCATATATGGGCAGGAATATACAAATACAACGTATAAGTTGGCGAAAATGAATCTGGCAATTCGGGGAATATCAGCGAATCTTGGAGAAATGGCAGCGAATACATTTACAAATGACCAGCATAAAGATTTGAAAGCGGACTATATCATGGCAAATCCACCGTTTAATCAAAAAGAATGGCGTGCCGCTGACGAGCTGACAGATGATGCAAGATGGAATGGATACGAAGTACCACCGACAAGCAATGCTAATTATGGGTGGATATTAAATATTGTGTCAAAAATGTCACAAAACGGCGTGGCAGGCTTTTTGCTTGCCAATGGTGCATTGTCGGATGATGGAACTGAGTTGAAAATCAGACAAAGGTTGATTGAAAATGATTTGGTGGAAGCAATTTTGATATTGCCGAGAAATCTTTTTTATACGACGGATATCAGTGTAACGCTTTGGATTCTGAATAAGAATAAAAAAGAGCGTACAGTGGATATGAATGGGGTGGAGAAACATTATCGCAATCGGGAAAAAGAAATACTTTTTATGGATTTGCGGCAGATAGGAAGTCCATATGAAAAAAAATACATAGAATTGACAGAGGCGGATAGGGAGAAAGTGGTTGAAACGTATCATAACTGGCAGCAGATGGGATATGAAGATACTTATATGAATATACCAGAATTTTGTTATTCTGCGGGATTTGACGAGGTAAAAGAAAAGGGATTTACCCTTGTGCCAAGTAGATATATTGAGTTCGTGAATCGGGATGAGAATATTGATTTTGATACGAAAATGAAAACGCTGCAAGCGGAGTTAAAGGAACTGCTGATTGAGGAGGAGAAATCGAAAGCGGATTTGTTAGCGGTGTTTAAGGAGCTGGGGTATGAAATCGAATTATGATGTTTTGGGTAATTATATTCGTTTGATAGATACACGCAACAAAGATAATGTAACGAATAAAGTGATGGGGATTAATATTGACAAATTTTTTATGCCTTCCGTTGCAAATGTGATTGGAACAGATTTGAGCAAATACAAATTGATAACAAAAGGAAAATTTGCCTGTAATCCTATGCATGTTGGGCGTGATGAAAGGCTTCCGGTTGCGTTATATGGGGAAGATGAGCCAGCCCTTGTTTCTCCAGCATATTTTATGTTTGAGATTATAGATAATAATGTTCTTGATGAAAATTATTTGATGATGTGGTTTCGCAGAGCAGAATTTGACCGCATTTGCTGGCTGCATACGGATGGCAGCGTTAGAGGTGGAATTACTTGGGAGGATATTTGCCGAATGGAAGTTCCTGTGCCTGAAATTGGTAAGCAAAGAAAAGTTGTTGAAACGTATAAGATTGTGGAGAGGAGAATTGAGCTTAAACGGAGGATAAATGATAATTTAGTTGAAGCAGCCAACACATTATTCAATAAATTCTTTATTGCAAATGAGGAAAAGAAAACTTGGGAAGAAGGCTCTTTTTCTCAAATGTTGATTGATACAGTTGGCGGAGATTGGGGGCAGGAAACTCGGTCAGGTAATTATGTATGTGAAGTTTCGTGTATTCGTGGTACAGATATACCCGCATTAAATCTTGGAAGTATATCTGATGCTCCCGCACGCTATATTTTGGAGAAAAATTTTAATACTAAGAAAATTTGCTCCAATAATATGGTGGTGGAAATTTCCGGCGGAAGTCCTGTTCAATCAACTGGAAGAATTGCATTAGTTCCTGAACAGATTTTAACTTATAGAGGAAGCAATATAATATGCTCAAACTTCTGCCGTGTGCTGAAGGTCAATAAAGATTATTTATATTTCTTCCTTCAAAATTGGTTGTACTTGTATCGTAATGGGGTGATGTTCAATTATGAAAACAGTTCTACTGGATTAAAGAATTTTAACTTAAATGTTTTTACCGAAGAACATACCATACTCATTCCTCCGAAGGAACTTTCTATCAAGTTTAATACTTTGATAGAGCCAATTTACAAAGAAATATTTAATATCGGATTTGAAATTGAGCATCTTCAAAGTACATTGGAGCATATTTTACCTCGCATTATGTGGGGCGGTATTTAAGCCGCTAAATTATCATTGCTTATACATCACATATATGATACAATAATACTACAAATGCAATGGAGGTGCATTATGGCAACATTACAAATCCGTATAGATGATTCATTAAAAAAACAAGCTGATACATTATTTTCCAGTCTTGGACTAGATACTTCAACAGCAATACGCATTTTTTTAAATGCTTCTATTGAAAATGCAGGTATTCCTTTTTCTGTAAAGCATAATACAATTCCTTATTCTCTTCAAGAGGCTGTTTACGATAGTAGGTTTCAAAAAAATCTTACAGGTCCTTTTGACAGTGCCGAAGAGGCAGTGGCTTCTATGCTGGAGGATTAATCCATGTATAAAATTGTTTATACAAACCGCATGAAGAAAGATGCTAAATTAATGCAAAAAAGAGGTAAAGACATGGGTAAACTTACCAATGTTCTTTCTTTAATTGCTAGTGGAAATCCTTTGCCCGTCTAATACAAAGACCATGCGCTGACAGGGAATTTGCAAGACTTTAGGGAATGCCATATAGAATCGGACTGGCTACTTATGTATCAAATTTATGAAAACACTCTTATTCTTTCTGCTACAGCAACAGGCAGTCATGCCGATTTATTTGGAAAATAAATGATATCGTTTTACCGCTCCGTATTTCATTTCTGCGGGGCGGTAAATTATCATTTATTATACAGAATCTATAAATTAGAAAAGAGTATCCGACAAAAAGAAAAATCAGAAAAGCAGAAAGTGAATACAATGGCGAATTTTAACGAACACGCATTAGAACTATCTATCATAGAACTTTTACAAAACAAAGGCTACATCCACCAAACAGGCAGTGAATTGTTACGTGAAAAATCAGAAGTTCTAATAGTAGACGATTTAAAACAATATTTGCACACCCGATATGCTTCGGATGAACTGACAGAAAGCGAGATTGACAGCATTATTCTCTCCTTACGAACCACAGGCGGAACTTTGTATGAATCCAACAAAGCAGTTCTATCCATGATAATAGACGGCTTTGTGTTTAACCGTGAGGATAGGGAAAAGAAAGATATATTTATCGAATTGATAAACTACGAAGAATCCAAAAAGAATATCTTTAAGATTGTAAACCAGTTAGAGATAGAAGGATACAACTATCAGATTCGTATTCCTGATGGCATCATTTATGTGAATGGACTTCCTCTTGTGGTATTAGAGTTTAAGACTGCAATACAAGAAAACACAACCATAATGGATGCATATACGCAGTTGACAGCCAGATATCAGAGAGATATTCCGGAAATTTTCAAATACAATGCATTCGTGGTTATTAGTGATGGTGCAAACAGTAAGTATGGTTCTCTATTTACACCATATGAATTTTTTTACGCTTGGAGAAAGGTTCATGATGATAACAAGGAAATGGATGGTATCAATTCTTTGTTCACAATGGTAGACGGCTTGTTTGCACAGGACAGACTTCTTGCGGTAATAAAGAACTTTATCTATTTTCCTGACGCTTCAGACAAAAATACAAAAGTAGTGTGCCGATATCCACAATTTTTTGCTGCCAATAATCTGTATGAAAATGTGAAAGTACATATGAAACCACATGGTGATGGTAAGGGCGGTACATATTTTGGAACGACCGGATGCGGGAAAAGCTATACAATGCTTTTTCTTACCCGAATGATTATGAAAAGCAGTTATTTCAAAAGCCCAACTATTTTAATTATTACGGATAGAACCGATTTAGATGACCAGCTTTCCAAACAATTTGTTGCATCAAAACAGTTTATTGGCGACAATAATGTAATCAGCATAGAGTCAAGGGATAGGCTGCGAGAAGAATTACAGGGTAAACCAAGCGGCGGAGTATACTTGACTACAATACAGAAGTTTACGGAAGATACACAGCTTTTAACAGACAGATATAATGTAATTTGCATTTCAGATGAGGCACATCGTTCGCAAATTAACCTTGATATGAAGGTAAAAGTTACGGAAAAAGGCGTAAATAAAACGTTTGGTTTTGCCAAGTATCTGCATGATTCCTTACCGAATGCAACTTATATTGGTTTTACAGGGACGCCGATTGATGCTACAGTGGAAGTATTCGGAGATATTGTCGGGCATCCATATACCATGACAGAGGCAGTGAAAGATGAAATAACAGTAAATCTTGTTTATGATGGACGGGCAGCAAAGGTAACATTGCGTGAGGACAAGTTGCGTGAAATTGAAGAATATTATGATAAGTGTGCCAGTCTTGGAGCATCTGAAGAACAGATTGAGGAAAGCCAAAAGGCTGTAGCGCACTTGGATGCGATTATTGGCGACCCTGACAGACTAAAAGCAGTAGCAAAAGACTTTATATCACACTATGAGAAAAGAGTAGAAGAAGGTTCTACAGTTGCAGGCAAGGCAATGTTTGTCTGTGCCAACAGACTGATAGCCTATGCGTTTTATCTGAATTTGATGGAGCTTCGTCCTGAATGGAAAGAAAAGAGGAAAGCACCAGAGGGTGTGGAATTAACGGAGAAAGAGGAAAAGGAATTAAAACCCATAGAGAAAGTCCGCCTTGTCATGACAAGAAATAAAGATGATGAAAAAGAACTTTATGAGATGCTGGGTACAAAAGAACACAGGAAGGAACTGGACAGGCAGTTTAAGAATGTAAAATCCAATTTTAAAATTGCGATTGTGGTTGATATGTGGCTGACGGGATTTGATGTGCCGTGTCTTGATACCATTTATATTGATAAGCCAATTCAGCAGCATACATTGATACAGACAATTTCCAGAGTGAACCGTGTCTATGAGGGCAAGGACAGAGGCTTGATTGTCGATTATATTGGTATTAAGAAGAATATGAATGCTGCGCTTCGCAAATATACAAATTTTGAGAAAGAGGAACTGGATGACATTAGTCAGGCGGTGACGATTGTTTTGGATCAGCTCGAAGTATTAGACCAGATGTTTCACAACTTTAACGCAAAGGATTACTATGTAGGAAGTCCGGTTGAACAATTAAATTGCTTAAACAAAGCGGTGGAGTATGTTCAGTTGACACAGGACTTGGAACTCCGGTTCATGGCGGCAGTTAGAAAAATGAAACAGGCATTTAACTTGTGTAGTTCCAGTGAACAGTTTACCAATGTAGATATTGAAAAAGTACATTTTTATCAGGCGGTGCGTTCGGTATTGTTTAAACTGACAAAAGGAGAAGCGCCAGATATTTCTCAGATGAATGCCAAAGTTCGTAAATTGCTGGATAGTGCAATACAGTCTGATGGTATTGAGGAACTATTTGAAACAGGGAAACATATAGATGTTGATATTTTCAGTGATGCGTATATGGCAAGGATTGAAAAGATTCCTATGCCCAATACGAAGATTAAAGCATTGCAGAGATTGCTGTCTTATGCGATTGAGGAGTTTAAGCAGGTAAATAAAATAAAAAGTATTGAATTTTCAGAGAGAATGAAGGCAGTTGTTGAAACCTATAATAATCGAAGGAAAGACGAAGCATTTGCAAATGAGGTTCTTGATGATGTGGCAAATCAGCTTGCGGATTTAATACAGGAATTGAAAGCGGAAAGAAATTCGTTTCAAGATATAGGGATTGATTATGAAGAAAAAGCCTTTTATGATATTTTGCTTGCGGTATCGAAGAAGTATGAATTTGAATATCCAAATGATAAAATGATTGCATTATCGAAAGAAATTCGGGCAGTTGTAGATGATAAGGCAAAATATACGGATTGGTCTACTAGAGAAGATATTAAGGCAACTTTGCAGGTGGATTTGATTATTCTGCTGGATAAATATGGTTATCCGCCCGTTACGATTGATGATGTTTATAAAGAAGTGCTGGAACAGGCGGAGAATTTTAAGAAGTATGCGAAATAATGTGATGATGTAATGAATCTTGAGGAAAGCAGAACAATATGAATGCTAGAACGTCAGACAATGGTATACAAAGAATCATGGCATAATGAGTTTTTAGAGTGGATATGTGAATGCTTATGGAGGAACACTTTTTATTGGCAAGAATGACAATGGAGATGTTGCTGGACTTAGCGATAAAGATAGGAAAAAACTATTGGAGTCTATTCCAAATAAAATTACAGATACACCGGAAAAGTATTGGATAAAGTGATTTTGAAATCACAGAGCAGAACATGGGATGGTATGCCAATTCTGAAACTGAAAGTGACAGATTTAAGGAGAGAAGCAAATATATAAATCGGGATTAGCGAGGATAAGAAATGGATTTTAAAAATTTACTGCCAGCAAAAAATCGTGATGAGTTACGGCAATGGCTTTTGGAAAATTACAATAAAGAAGACGAATGTTGGGTTGTTGTAAAACGTGGACGCCCTGTTGATAATGGAACATTTTGGTATATAGACGCAGTAGAAGAAGCAATGTGTTTTGGGTGGATTGACAGCACCACAAAGAAAATGGATAATGGCATTGCCGCACAAAGATTAGCCCCAAGGCGTAAAGGCAGTTTGTGGTCTGAATTAAACAAAGAGCGTTGTCGCAGAATGGAACGATTAGGACGTATGACCGATGCAGGCAGAGCCGTTTTGCCAGATATGTCAGAGCAAGGATTTGCGATTGACAAGACTATTTTAGAAGCGTTGCAGGCTGATAAAAAAATATGGGAGAATTTTCAAAAATTTCCGTTATTATATCAGAGGGTAAGAATTGATACCATTCAGATCAAGAAAAAGCAGCCTGAATTATTTGAAAGTCGCTTACAGAAATTGTTAGATAATACAAAAGCCAATATTATGTATGGAGAATGGAACGATAACGGACGATTGCTTATAGATTGACAAATTCTTGTTTACGTAACAGTTAAGCGAACATTTTCCAAAAGAGAAAATAAAAATTAACATATATATGCCATAAATATTTATAAGCTGTGAAATGAAAAATCAGTCAGTAGGTACAAGTATTATGATGGGACTCAGAGGATTGAGCAATTTATGTTTTCACAGGAAGCATTTCGTGAGATATTGCTGAATGCGGTGGTTCACAAGGATTATAGTGCCTGCAATCCTATCCAGATTAGCGTATATAAGGATAAAATATATATTAAAAAAACAACCTACGGTTTTGGAATTTCTGGGTATGGAAGAAAAAGCAAAGTATTCTGAAACAGATTTGGAAACAGCCCTAATCAATAAATTGCAGAAATTTATATTAGAATTAGGTTACAATTCACATCAACGTCAGATTTTGCAACAATTTACGAACATTCGGTGTGAATTGCAACAATTGATGCACACAAAACGCTAAAGTAAAAAAGCGAAAGCTTTTAACATTTTGGCGCATAATTCCCACTACTTTGGCGTGGGTGTGAAAAGTAACAGAATTAGGAATATATAAAATTTCCTACAAAAAAAGGTAGCGGTTATGCGTTATCCTTGCTATAATAGAAAGAAGCAGCTATTTGGCGCAGGCGCATACAAAGAGAGTGCAGTATCAGCAGTACTTTACGGTTTGGCAGCGGGAGGAATTTGTTTGAAACAAGAAAACTGGAAACGTTGTTATGTTACGGTGATTTTGGTAGGGATAAATATTGCAGTTTATATTCTAGGGATTGTGGCATTTGACGAAGTGATGTATGATAGAGGAAGTCTAAATGCGCAGTCCGTTCTTGCCAAGAGGGAATTGTATAGAATGGTAAGCTGTATGTTTTTGCATGCAGGGATTGATCATATTGTAGGAAATATGGTTTTCCTTGCGGCGCTCGGCGAGATGCTAGAACCGAAAATCGGGCATTTATCCTTTGGAATTTTATATATGATTTCAGGTATTGGCAGCAGTATTGCTTCGCTAATTTACCGGATACTGACAATGCAGTTTTACAATTCCGTAGGCGCAAGTGGTGCGATTAATGGGCTGATTGGGGCACTGTTGTTTCTGGTGGTGCTCCACAATGGATATTATGGAAGCATTTCGCTGCGGCGGATTGTGCTTGCGATTGCCTATATGGTTTATTCTGGTTTACAGTCAACTGTAACGGATAATGCTGCGCATATCGGTGGTTTGGTATGCGGATTTTTTTGTATGCTATTCTTGCACATTATAAAACAGAGCAGGCATCGCGGCTAAGCAGCACCCAAGCACCCATAAAAAGTGCAGTGCAATGCGCAGACATGCTATAGAACAGTGCTGAAAAAATGGAGGGAATATTTGTGAAAATTAATATCTATTATGGCGGGAGAGGGTTGATTGGCGATTCGACGCTTTATGTCTTAAATCATATACAGGGGGTTTTGCGGGAGTTAAATGTAACAGTTGAAAGGTATGATTTATATGAATATAAAAACAATATTATTACGCTGCCCCAGACACTGAAAGATGCCGACGGCGTGGTTTTGGCAACTACGGTTGAATGGTATGGAATTGGCGGTTATATGCAGCAGTTTTTAGATGCGTGTTGGTTATATGGCGATAAGGAAAAAATAGCGGGAATCTATATGTGCCCGATTGCGATGTCCACCACGTATGGGGAGCGCGATGCCATGATGAGCCTTGCCGAAGCTTGGGAAATCCTTGGTGGGAAACCCTGTACTGGTATTTGCGGCTATATTGCGGATGTGTCGGAATTAGAGCAGAACCAAGAGTATGCAAGAGTGATTGAGCGGCGCACAGAGAATTTATATCGTTCTATTAATCAAAAGATGACGGTATTTCCCAATAGCAATCAGGCAGTTAAGCAAAAGGTATCATTTACACCTAACTTAAATTTAACGCCGCAGGAGGCAGAACAGCTTTCGGAGCTTGCCAGCGATGATCTTTATGTGCAAAAACAGAAAGAGGATATTCAAGAACTTGCGAGTATGTTTAAGGATTTAATGAGTGAAAAAGAGCCAGATGGTACATTATTTGTACAAGATATCCGTGAACATTTTCAACCGCAGGCAGGATTTTCGGCAGTATATCGTATTATTTTTGACGAAGTACGCAAACCAATGATTATTGCGGTTAACCGCACAGAAATGGATTGTTTTTATGGGGAACGTGAGGAAGTTGACGTGGAAATGCGGATGTCAACAGATGTAATGAACGAGATTATTCAAGGACGCATGACCTTCCAGCGTGCATTTATGTCCGGCGATATGAAAATGAAAGGGGATTTCAAGGTGCTGCGGTCGCTTGATTTGCTCTTTGTATTTGCGTAAAAGCGTTATAATATTATGCACACAGCCGCACAACGGAAGATTGCCGCTTTGCGGCGTGCGGCTGGCGCAAATAAGGCTGTCGCGTTAAGCCGAACGAATACAAGATAATCTAACAATGTGCTAGGGTTTATATAATATCTTGTATAATTAAAGCTTATTGCGAAAGCCCCAGTATAAATAAAGAAAGGATGAAAAAATAGTTATGAGAGATGAAAACTGTATTTTTTGTAAAATTGCAAATGGGGAAATTCCGTCTAGGACATTGTATGAGGATAACGATTTTCGGGTAATTTTGGACTTGGCGCCTGCGACAAAAGGGCACGCACTGATTCTGCCCAAAAATCATTATAAGAATTTATACGAAATTGAGGAGGAAACGGCTGCAAAAGTAATGCCGCTTGCAAAAAAAATGGCGGTAGAAATCACGCAGAAATTAGGCTGCGATGGTTTTAACCTTATGCAGAATAACAATGAAATTGCGGGGCAGACTGTGTTTCATTTTCATATGCACTTAATCCCGCGCTATAATAATGACAACCAAAATCTTGTAATGAAGCCCCAGCAGGCAACTGACGAGGAACTTGACGCAGTAAGGGAAACGATTGTAGGAAGTGGAAAGTAAGTGCAGAGTAGAGCTGCGAAAGAAATAGGAAGTAAGTGCAAAGTAGAGCTGCGAAAGAAATAGGAAGTAAGTGCAAAGTAGAGTTGCGAAGGTGCAAGGAAGTAAGTGCAAAGTAGAACTGTGTAAGAAATAGGAAGTAAGTGCAGAGTAGAACTACGAAAGAGAAAGGAAGCAAGTAAAAGTGTAGATAGGAAGAAATAAGGTGGTAAATATACTATGTAGGAAGAAAATGAGCAATAGCCACAGAAGATAAGATAAAAAATAAGTAAAAAGGGTTGGCGGAAA
The DNA here is from genome assembly GCA_965114465.1 of uncultured Lachnospiraceae bacterium. Taxonomy (GTDB): domain Bacteria; phylum Bacillota; class Clostridia; order Lachnospirales; family Lachnospiraceae; genus COE1. The sequence goes on along the minus strand of CBCOYO010000054.1, from coordinate 2,061 downwards.
ATTTAGTTTTTCACAATATATTGTTTATTAAAAATAATTCAAGCAATATATTGGACAAATCCTATTATATTCCGACAGCCCTGCAATGTGCGTTTTCTACTTCTTTATTGTATTTTCTATTAAATTAACGATTGTATCAATTGAATTTCTTTGATTGCTGTTCTGCATTGCTTCTATATAAGACTGGCGTGTAAAAAACAGTTCCTGTACTTTTTCTACTAGGGTAGCCGCCGTTAAGTAATCCTCGTCTGCAACCATTGCAAAGCCTTGGGATTCAAAGCTTTTAGCATTTAATATCTGGTCGCCGCGGCTTGCGCTTGCCGGAAGTGGTATCAGCAGACTTGGCTTTCTTAGAGCAAGCAGTTCGCAGATGGCATTTGCTCCTGCGCGGGAAATTACAATATCTGCCATTGCAAACAAGTCTTTTAAATCTTCTTTAACATATTCAAACTGCATATAACCTTTTTTGGTTAAAAGCATATTGTCGATTTTTTCCTTGCCGCAGATATGGACAATTTGAAAGTCTTCCAAAAGTTGAGGAAGCGCTTCACGGACAAGTTGATTTACGCCCGAAGCGCCAAGGCTGCCGCCGATTACCATAATAATTGGTTTTCCGGTGTTAAATTTACATTTTTCTAATCCGCGTTCTTGGCTGCCGTGCAAAAGTTCCTCACGGATTGGCGAACCTGTGAGAATTGCCTTATCGGAGGGCAGATTTTGCAGTGTTTCTGGGAAATTGCAGCATATTTTTGTCGCTACAGGAATGCATAAATTGTTTGCAAGTCCCGGCGTCATATCGGATTCGTGGATAATACAAGGAATTTTACGCGAAGCCGCCGCACGCACAACCGGCACGCTTACAAAACCGCCCTTACTAAATACAATATCCGGCTTTAGTGTCTTTAAAATTTTTTTAGCCTCCATAAATCCTTTGATAACGCGGAAAGGGTCGCTGAAATTTTTTAGGTCAAAATATCGCCGTAGCTTGCCAGTGGATATGCCGTAGTAAGGAATGCGGAAATCCTCAATCAGCCGTTTCTCTATTCCGTCATAAGAACCAATATAGTGTATATCATAGCCTTTTTCCTTTAATCGGGGAAATAGGGCAATATTTGGTGTTACATGGCCAGCAGTGCCGCCGCCAGTAAAGACAATCCGTTTCATACAATAATCTCCATTCCTGCTCCACCTGTCAATCGGGGTAAAAAGCAAATCGTTATTTTATTATACTCACAAGCGTTAAATTTTACCATATCGTTTATGATAATTACGCTTATAAGTCGGCGTTATTTGCAAACTTAAACATTTGTTTACTAAGGAACTGTAGAAAATTGAGTGGCACATCTTGCTGGTTTATTTTTCCAATTCTACAGGACAAAAAGCCTCGCCGTAGCCCGCTACGCCTACGTTTTTCTCCTACAATCTTGAAGAAATATCCTGCGCAATCTGAGCACTTATTTTCCTACCATTCCTAAGTGTCGAAAATACGGACATAAATATGCACACAGCCGCACAAAGGAAAATTGCCGTTTTGCGGCGTGCGCAGTCGTATAATATGTATTCTGATATTTTAAGCGCGCGTCTGTTCTTGTTTGTATGCCTCCAGCGCTTTTGCAAGCTGATCGGGGCAGGAAGTACTTTTCATACCGCATTTAATCCCTTTTAGCTTACTGATGGCATCGTCAATATTCATGCCACGCACAAGGCTTGAAATTCCCTGCAGATTGCCGTTGCAGCCGCCTGTAAAGGCTACCGATTGAATGGTGTTATCCTCAATTTCAAAATCAATGGAGGAGGAACACGTTCCGCTAGTTTTGTATTTCATAAAAATCACCTAACCTTTTTTGTAAATTATTTCTATTTTTTGTCTTACAAGCATTTTATCAGCCTAGCGGTGGGAAGTCAAGGGTCAATAATTGAAAGAATTTAGTGATAAATATTGCTACGTGTAGTACAATGGAGTTGTTCCGTATGTGCTTGTAGAGTGCGGAATAGAAAATAATAGACGTAACAGTTCAGGTAGGTCTGCGCATTTACTGCGCTGACCGTAATAAAATGTAG
>CBCOYO010000053.1:0-21851 GCA_965114465.1 uncultured Lachnospiraceae bacterium | reverse complement strand
CAAAATGCTAAAAGCTTTTGCTTTTTTACTTTAGCGTTTTGTGTGCATCAATTGTAACGTATAATAAGGAATATGCGTGGGAAATCGAAGTAATCGGTTTTGTACGTGGGAATAGTATGGTACATTATAGTGGGAATGGGGAAGAAATTGGAGGTAAAAATGATTGAAGAAATAAAAGATAAGCAGTCAAAAAGACGTATTGCACGTTCAATATTAGAATCCTTAACTGATTGGTTTGGAATCACGGAATCACGTGAACAATATATTAAGGAGTGTGAGGAACAGATATTTGTTGTTGCAAAAGAAGCCGAAAAAGAAATAGGATTTATATGCTTAAAAGAAACAGGAAAAGATACTATAGAAGTTGCTGTAATGGGTGTCCTAAAAGAATACCACAGGCATGGAATTGGGAAAGAGCTGATTAAGGCAGCGAAAGATATTGCTATAGAAAAGGAATATTCCTTTCTTCAAGTTAAAACTGTTCAAATGGGATTTTATGAGGACTATGACAAAACAAATCTGTTTTATTTGGATGTTGGGTTTAAAGAATTTGAAGTTTTTCCGATGCTATGGGATAAAAATAATCCATGTCAAATTTATGTAATGGCACTTAGGAACTGTTAAACTAACAACCATTAAGATTTTCCAATTTCTGCACAACCCATATTGCATAAACGGGCAATACGTGCTGTGCAGAAAGAAAAATCTAATCGCTTGTGAGTATAATAAATTACGCATAACAATAACTTGTCACAAGTAATTTCTGAACAGTTCCTTAAATAATGCAGTGAATATATTTAAGAAGATATTTGTTGTGATTTGCTTAGAAAAATCAATGTGATTGTGGTATCATAGTCAGCATTACGGTAAGAATTTGGAGGAAATGCAATATGATATATAGGTTAGCGAAAGAAACGGACATAGATAAAATATGTTCTTTGGTTGAAAACGCAGTGAAAAAAATGGAAAGTCAACAAATTTTTCAATGGGACAGTTTATATCCAACAAAGGCGGATTTCCTTGATGATATTCAAAAGCAGCAACTTTTTATAGGTATATTTAACAATGATATATCAATAATATATACGTTAAATAAGGATAGCGATAAAGAATATAAAAATGGTGCTTGGAAATATCCCAATAGTGAATATCGTATCATACATAGATTGTGTGTCAATCCCAAATATCAAAATAGGGGCATAGCAAAAATCACTCTTTTTCACATTGAAAAAGAATTACGGGAAATGGGGGTTGAAACGATACGTCTTGATGTATTCAGCAATAATCCATTTGCTTTATCCTTATATCAAAATAACGGGTATAAAAAAGTCGGCAATGCTGATTGGCGAAAGGGACGATTTTATTTAATGGAAAAACGTTTAGCGTTACAGTTATAGCAATCGCAGGAAAAGTGTGTTATACTGTATTATATTTTGACGAAAAGGCGTACAACAGCACGCAGATAGGAGTAAGCAATGAATTTCACATCGGAGCAGCAACGTGTTATTGACACGAGAAACAGCAGTATTCTTGTATCGGCAGCAGCAGGAAGCGGAAAGACTGCTGTGCTTGTAGAACGCATTATACAAATGATCACGGATGAATCACACCCTGTTGATATTGACAGGTTGTTAATTGTAACATTTACTTCCGCAGCGGCGGCGCAGATGCGTGAGCGTATTAGCAAAGCAGTTTCCGAGCGTTTGGAAAAAAATCCGGAGAACGAGCATTTGCAGCGGCAGACATCACTGATACATAACGCACAGATTACAACGATTGACTCGTTCTGCCTTTTTATAATCCGCAATAATTTTAATGAAATCGGTATTGATCCTGGTTTTCGTGTGGCGGATGAGGGCGAGATAAAGCTTCTCGAAAGTGATGTAATGGGAAAACTTTTGGAGGAAGCGCATACAGAGCCTAGTGAACGCTTTTTACGTTTTGTGGAATGTTACAGCACTGGAAAAAGTGAGAAGAAAATTGAGGAAGCGATTTTGCGGCTGTACCATTTCTCTATTAGTAATCCTTTTCCGGAAGAGTGGCTTTTGGAACGGCTTACGGATTATCAGTTAGAAAGTATGGAAGAACTGACGCAGAAAGAATGGTTTCGTCCTGCGCATGAATATATGGAAACAGTGTTACAGGAATGTGAAATACGGCTGCTGAAAGGGTTAGCGATTGCAGGTAGCGTCGGCGGGCCTATGCAGTATATTGGTAATTTAGAGTCGGATTTGGCGTTAATACAGAAAATGCAGAAGGCGGATACATATGATGCGCTGTATGATTTGTTTACCTATGCTACATTTACAAAGTTGTCAGCGAAAAAAGGCGATGAGGTCGATCCCCAGCTAAAGGAGGTTGTAAAAGCAATTCGTGACGAGGTAAAGAAAAATATCTCTGATTTAAAGAAGCATTTGTTTATGATTTCGCCGGAGGATACGTTTGCGGATATGGCGGTGTGTCAGGAAGCCGTTGCGGAACTGGTATCGTTGACACTTGCCTTTAAAGAGCGTCTGGATGCGGCGAAGCGTGATAAAAATTTAATTGATTTTTCTGATATGGAGCATTTTGCGTTGGAAATACTGCTGACTAAGGACGAGGAGGGCAATATTGTGCCGCGGGGCACTGCCTTGGAACTGCAAGATTATTTTGAGGAAATTATGGTGGACGAGTATCAGGATTCCAATGAAGTGCAGGAACTTTTGCTGAAAAGTATTTCCGGCGAAGGAAAAGGCAGATACAACCGCTTTATGGTAGGAGATGTTAAGCAGAGCATTTATAAATTCCGCTTAGCACGTCCCGAAATATTTATGGAGAAATATGACACATATGTCATCAGTGAAGAAGATAATGCGGAAGAAACCGTGCCTGAAATGCAGAAAGGACAAAATTATCAGCCGATTACACAAGATGCATTGGAAAATGCTATAATAGAAGGTCTGGCAGACTTATTCGGCGATGAGAAACCAGAATCTGGCATAGTAGAGTTGTCTATGCCAGAGCCGTCCAAAGAAATTCGTATTGATTTGCGTAAAAATTTCCGTAGCCGGCAGGAGGTTACGGATGCGGCGAATTTTATCTGTGCGCAGATAATGAAAAAGCAGGTGGGGAATGTAGAATATGACCAAAAGGCGGCGCTTTATGCGGCGGCTGCCTATCCGCCGCCCCAGGCAGAAAATCCGCTGTTATATCAGACAGAGCTTTTAATTGCGACCCAGCCGCCGGAATCAGAACAAATGAATTTGAATAAAGCGCAGCAGCGCACCAGCAGCACTGGTATGCAGGCAAAGTATTCCGATAAAGAAAAAGAAGCAATTATGGTAGCGTCGCGCATAAAAGAACTTGTTGGAAATTTTCCAGTTACGGATGTAGCCACCGGAGAAACCAGACTGGCGAAATTTTCAGATATTGTACTTTTATTTCGCGCCACAACAGGGTGGGATGAAGATTTTCGGCGGATTTTGTCGGAGCGTGGCATTCCCGTTCATGTTACCAGCAAGGAGGGATATTTTGAAACGCTGGAAATACAAGGAATTGTCAATATCTTAAGAGTGCTCGACAATCCATTGCAGGATATTCCGTTTTTCGGTGTGATGAAGCTTCCATTTTTCGGTTTTACAGAGGAAGAAATTGCCATAATCCGCTGTAGTGTGGAGCAGTATTTATCTAAGCAGGAAAATTTGGAATCTTTCCAAGAAGAAAAGAAAGAGCAAGGACTGACAGAAGCTTTCCAAGAAGAAAAGAAGGGAGAAGGACTGACAGAGGTTTCTCAAGAAGAAAAGAAAGGAGAAGGACTGACAGAAGCTTTCCAAGAAGCAGCAAAAGAACAAGATCTGACAGAAACTTTTGATAATGAATCAAAAGACCAGAGTTTAATAGAGAGTGCAGCATCTTCAAGAAGCCTGTTTCTATATGAGCAGGTGAAACTGTATGCGCAAAAGTTGTGCAGGGAAGGCGCAGCGGATAAAATCCCTGCAAAAATCAAGAAGCTTTTGGATACAATTAATACTTATCGGGCGAAGGTTGTCTATACACCGATTAAGGAATTAATTCAAGATTTGCTTCGCACAACAGGCTATGAAGCTTATGTGGGCGCAATGCCTGCGGGCGATCAGCGGCGGGCGAATCTTGCGCTTTTGCTGGAAAAGGCGGGAGCTTTTCAAAATACCAGTTTTTATGGATTGTTTCATTTTATCCGCTACCTTGAAACGATACAGGAGCAGGAGGTGGATTTCGGTGAGGCGAATATCCTTGACGAGAATGCCAATGTCGTGCGGATTATGACCATTCACAAAAGTAAAGGACTGGAATTTCCCATCTGTTTTGTGTGCGGTTTGGCAAAGCAGTTTAATCAAATGGATATGCGGCAAAGCATTTTAATGGATGTAGCACTTGGGGTGGGTGTGGATTATATTGATTCCGATCTGCGCGTAAAGCGTAAGACGTTGCGCAAAAATGTGGTTGCACAGCATATGAAAGAGGATACAAGAGGAGAGGATTTGCGTGTGCTTTATGTGGCGCTGACCCGTGCAAAAGAGAAGCTGATATTAACAGGATACTTGGAGAACCTTGAAAAGAAATTGGCGTCTAATTTTTATTTGACAATGGAAAATGAGGAAAAGCTGCCGTATTCTGTAATTATGTCGGCGGGTTCTTATATGGATTTAATTCTGGCGTCATTAATGCGTCACCACTGTATGGAGGATTTGTTAGAGGAGTATGGAATTGGCTTTACACCACATAAGCTTCCGTTTGGGGAGGTGTCGTTTCGGGTGGCATTGTGGCAGGAGAGCGACAGCTACACAGCACAGTTTCAGGAGCAGGGAAAGGCTGCAATCTTAGAAAAAGACCTTGTCAATGCGGAGAAATTTGCCAAGAAGGATTTATCAGACAGACTGCGAGAGCGGCTGGAATACCAATATCCTTTTGCTTATCTTGAGGGATTGACCGTTAAGACGACGGTTTCCGAATTAAAGCGTGCGGCGTATGAGGAAACGGCGGCAGAGTCGGCGGAATTGGTGATACTGCCCAAGGAAAGCTATATTCCACGCTTTGCAGGAAAATATCTGGATCTGGCGGCTGAAAATGAGGAAGAAAGACAGAGCAGTTTGGCAGTTGACAGCGCGGCAATGGAGGATAGGATATCGGCTGAAAATGTGGAGGAAAGACAGAGCGGTTTGGCAGTTGACGGCGCTGTAATGGAGGATAGGATATCAGCCGAAAATGTGGAGGAAAGACAGAGCGGTTTGGCAGTTGACAGCGCTGCAATGGCAGATAGGATATCAGTCGAGAGTGCACAAGGCAGTACAATCCCAGCACAGCAAGGCATTCAATACGGAACAGCAGTACATAAGTTTATGGAATTGTTATCGTTTTCCAAAGAATTGCTATACTGTGCGGAGAACGAAAATGCTGACAAACATCTGTACGCTGCAATTCAGAAAGAACGTGCGCGTTGGATTTCTGAGGGAAGCGTATTGGAGGAGGATTTGCAGTGTGTCAGTAATAAGCGGATTGCTGGATTTTTGCGGACATCGCTTGCAACGCGTATGATAGCGGCGCAGGAAGAAAAGGTATTGTTTCGGGAGCAGCCGTTTGTTCTTGGTATACCAGCAAAGAAACTGAAAGAACAGTATCCAGAAGATGAAATGGTTTTAATTCAAGGTGTAATTGACGTATTTTTTTATGAGGACGGGGAAATTGTTCTTGCCGATTATAAAACGGACAGAGTGGACAGTGTGCAGGAATTAATTGACCGTTACCATGCGCAGCTTGATTATTATCAGATGGCGTTGGAGCAGATTACGGGGGTGCACGTAAAGGAGCGGATTTTGTATTCCTTTGCATTGCAGAAAGTAATTTCTGTATAAGACATGGTTAAAAACAGTAGTAAAATAAAGGAGTATAAATAATGTTTCAATATATTTTATTTGATTTAGATGGTACACTAACCGACCCAAAAATTGGGATTACCAAGTCTGTGCAGTATGCTTTGCAGGCTTTGGGGATTGACGAGCCGGATTTAGATAAATTAGAACCTTTTATTGGCCCGCCATTAAAGGACAGTTTTATGGAATTTTATGGCTTTAATCACGAGCAGACGGAAATGGCAGTTGAAAAATATCGGGAGCGCTTTGTGGTAACAGGTATTTTTGAAAACGAAATTTATGCTGGTATTGCACAGATGCTTGCCAATCTGCATTGTGCTGGGAAAAAGCTGGCAATTGCTTCTAGCAAGCCGACAGAATTGGTGGAGCGTATTTTGGAGCATTTTGCAATTCATGCGTATTTTGATGTGGTTGTGGGAAGCGAAATGGATGGGACACGCAGCCGCAAGGAGGAAGTGGTGGAGGAGGCATTGCGCCGTCTGGTGCCGCAGATTTTTACCAATCCAAGCGAAAAAAGTGCCGAAGAATCCAGTAGTCAGCAAATCAACAAGAAAGCGCTTAGAAAGTCGATTGCAATGGTAGGTGATCGGAAATTTGATATTGAAGGGGCAAAAGCGTTTGGATTGACGGGGATCGGTGTTGCGTTTGGATATGCACAGGAGGGTGAGCTCGAACAGGCAGGTGCAGACGATATTGTGGAAACGGTAGCAGAATTAGAAAGGCTGTTAATGAAATAGAGAAAAAGGAGTTTGAAAAATTGTAATGGGAAAGGTAAAGATTACACCGAAACGAACGAAAATACCGCAGAAAATCTGGTATATTTTAAAGCCGTTTCTGGTCTATATGCTAGTGAAAACGTTTGCAATGTTGTTTTTTGCCTTTGCAATTCCAATGCTGCCAATTCGTGGTATTGATATTTGGATAGAATCGGTGCAGCTTCCGCTAAGCGCTGTGATAAATGCGATGGCAAGCTTGATTGCGGTCTATTTTTTATTAGAAGATTTTCTAAAGGAAGTAGCTGTTTCTGGTGAAGTGGATATTGATGCAGGGATCTTAAAACAATTTTGGCAGTTTGTCAGCAAAGGATTTTTTGGATATGGAAAAAAAGAAGTTGGAAAGTTTGCAGTATGTGCGCTTCTTGGCATAGTATCCGCATTTTTGCTAAATAGTGCGGTATCCTTTTATATTAAGCTGTTTCAAATGTCTTCTGAAAAATATCAAGAAGTCGAAACCATACAATATTCTGTTCCCTTGTGGCTGGGGATTTTGCTGTATGGCGTGATTGCTCCGCTGGTGGAGGAAATAGTATTTCGCGGAATATTGTATAACCGAATGCGGCGCTTTTTCGGCATTCCCTGCTGTGCCCTTTTGTCGGCGCTGTTGTTTGGACTGTTTCACGGCAACTTGCCGCAGTTTGTTTACGGCACTTGCATGGGAATACTGATAGCGCTTAGTTATGAAAAAGTAAAGTGTTTCGGCGCGCCTTTTTTGTTTCATATGGCAGCGAATCTTTCGGTATTTTTGTATGCGTTCGTATAAATGGGAAGTATTGGATCTTTACCGTGCAAGCACTTCGAGGATTTCTGCAACATACATTGTGTGCATATCCCCATCAGTATACCATTTTTTGATATCCGGCGAGAGGAATGAGTCCTCTGTAATCCTTGTGGCAGATAGTTTCTGACAAAGCAGCACCAAACTACCCTCGTCAATATACGGAATAGATAGTTTATAATTCCATGTAAGTCCTGCGTTTGCAATTTTATCTTCGTTTCTTCCGGAATGTGCACCGCAGTAGTTTAGAGCATTTTTGTAAGCTTTATCTAAAAAAGAAACAGACAAGAAATCGCCGGCATCAATCAATTCTTTTGTATACCTAGAATCACGGATAAACAGAAAAGCGACGTTTTTTCCCCAGAGGACGCCAACACCGCCCCAGCTAATGGTCATGGTATTTGCTTTTTGCTTTGAGCCAGCAGATACCAATGCCCACTCCGTACCAATTTTCTCGAATGGATTAAATTCCAACTGTTCAATTGGAAATGGTTGAAATGTATGCATATGAAACACTCCTTATGATGTTTTTTCTAAAGTTTAATTATAACGCGTTCACGCCAAAATGTCACGAGTCATTAGTACAGGAACACATATTTTATAAAAAAATTATATATATCCGTCAAAATCTATTAATTTATTGATATTTGCGATTTTTATTGACACAAAAATAGTAATAAAGGTATAATATAAACTATACAGTTGAGGTCAGTACAACTGTAAATGGTGAAGAATAGCAATTTTAAGAATAGAAGGGCCTTAGAACTTAATTTAGAATCGTGTCACGTTTCTGAAACTCATATCGCATCTAGCTAAAAGTCCGAAAAACAGTTCTTATTGTACAAATTTCAAACATCATAAATCCAAAATAGTAGATTGGAGTGTAAGAATGAAGAAAGAAAAGAACAGAAGCAGATCGGATAAAGGTGTGCCGCTGCTTCTTTCGATTGTAATTGTTTTTGGTATATTGGGTGTTGTCGTGTTTTCTGTATCACATAAGATTTCTAAGGAAATGACTGCATCAGCAGTGCAGAATTTAAGCGAGAGTTTGGATTTGATTGAATGCACAATCGAGGCAATTTTTAATAAGGAAGCGGAGTTCCAGAAGCTAATGGCACAGGAAATCGCGCTGGCATCAGATATGGAGGCGTATATCTGTTCTTATCAAAATAATCAGACAATGGTTAAGGTATCTTTGATTTGCACAGGAGAAACAGTAGGTATTTCCAATACAGGTGAGGCGTTTTCAGAAGCAGAGCTTGATTTTTCTTCAGGAAAAAAAATAGAAGGTCTGCCGATTTCAAAAACATATATTAATTACATGGGAGCATGGGCATATACCATGAAATGCCCAGTACAAAAAGAAGGGCAGGAAGTAGCGGTTCTCTATATAGAATATACATTCGATTCCCTTGATAAGTCGCTTCCAAATGGTTTCTATAATCAAAAGGCAATGTTGTATATTATGGATGCAGAAACCGAGCGTTTTGTATTAAAACCGAAGGGAATGGGAGTGCGGGACGCTGGTCATCTTAATTTGGAAGATTTTTACCGTGCCAACGATATCTATGAAGAAGACTTAATGGCAGAGGTTACAAAATGCTTAGAAAATAATAAAAATATTTTGTATTACCATAAAGTCCTTGGGAAAAATGCTCTCAACTATATGTGGGCTGTAAATGACGGAGCACATTATTTAATCGGTTATGTACCGATAGAAGCGATTCAGCAGGAGGGGGATACGGTTAACCAAAATATTTATATTGTGGTTGCAGTAATGCTGGTTGCGTTCTTCTTATGCTGTGTTTTATATTATTTTAGTCAAAGACAGCAGAACAAAATCCGAAAAGAGCGGGAGACAGAGAGGGAAATCTATAACAAGCAGCTAGCAGAAGCGTTGCAGGCGGCACAGATTGCAAGCAATTCCAAGACAATGTTTCTTTCCAATATGTCGCATGATATCCGCACACCGATGAATGCAGTTCTTGGATTTACAACATTGCTTGCCAAAGATGCAGAAAATCCGGAAAAAGTAAGGGAATACACAAAGAAAATTACAGCATCTGGTCAGCATCTGCTTAGTTTAATTAATGATATATTGGATGTATCAAAGATTGAGAGCGGCAAAGTCGTGTTGACAATGGAGGAATTTACGCTAAATGATTTGGTTTCTTCTGTAGATGCGATTATTCGTCCTATGGCAAATAATAGAAATCAAACATTTTATGTACAAGTAACAGGTATTCAGCATGAATATTTAGTGGGGGATGAAACAAGAATCAATCAGATTTTAATTAATCTATTGTCTAATGCTGTAAAATATACGCCGGAGGGCGGTGATATCTGGTTTCGCATGATTGGGCTTAAGCAGCATTCCAGTCAGTTTGAACATATTCGGATTGAAGTGGAAGATAACGGCTATGGCATGACGCCAGAATACCTGGCAACAATATTTGATGCTTTTACAAGAGCAGAGAATAGCACCACCAATAAAGTGCAAGGAACAGGGCTTGGCATGGCGATTACAAAAAATATTGTAGAACTGATGGGTGGAAGCATAGATGTAGTCAGCGAAGTAGACAAAGGGAGTATTTTTCGGGTGGAGTTAGAACTTCGTATACCGGAGAATGAAACATACAAACAATTTTGGAAAGAAAATGGGATTTCACGGATTCTTGTAGTAAGCAGTGATACGGAGGAGTGTGCAAATATCAGTTTGCTAATGAAAGAGTCAGATGTTGATGCGGAATCTGCACCTAATTTACAAGAAACACTTGTCTTACTGCGGCAGAAGCACAATGCCTTGCCTTATCAGATGATTCTGCTTGACTGGGAAACTGTGAAAACGGATGAAATTGCATCGTTGAGGGAGCTGCGGGAGTTGGTATCAGAGGGAGTGCCAATTCTTTTTGGGGTTTCTTGTACGGGCAATAGCGCAGAAGAAGCGCAGCAAGAGGAAGTACTTGGTATACCAAACACTGGTATTTTGACGAAGCCTTTTTTTGTATCGGCATGTCAAGAAAAAATTTTAGAAATGCATATGCAGCAAAATGGAAGTAATACAGCAGAATCCGCAGAACACAATAACTTGGCTGGACTGCATTTCCTTGCAGCGGAGGATAATGATATTAATGCAGAAATTCTAATTGAAATATTGTCCATTGAGGGTGCAGCCTGCGAGATAGTAGAAAATGGCAAAATGGCGGTAGAACGTTTTGCCAGTGCCGCAAAGGGGGAATTTGATGCTATTTTAATGGACGTACAAATGCCAGTAATGAACGGATATGATGCGACAAGGGCGATTCGAGCACTTCCGCGTGAGGATGCTGTTACGATTCCAATTATAGCAATGACAGCAAATGCGTTTGCGGAGGACGAGAAAGAAGCTTTGGAGGCTGGAATGAATATTCATTTGGCGAAACCAATTGATATAGAATTGCTAAAGAAGGTAATTTATCAATGTGTTCAAAAAAATAGTTGAGGTTTTAAAATGAATAAGGAAAGCATAAAAAAATTTGGAGTGTTTTGTCTAGCAGGACTTGCAGCAGTCAGTATCGCTGCCTGTAAAGGAAACGGGGACAACAGCAAAAATATAATTATCTCTGAGGATAAAACAAAACGGATTATTAATTTATACAGTCCTATGGAAAAGACAAGACCAGATGCAGATAATGTTGCCCGAACAGCAGCGGATAAAACAATTATTTTGGCAGAAGAAAAATTGGGCGTATCAGTACAGTATAATACTTATACAGCCGAGAACTACCAAGATAAAACATATGATGATGTGGCACTTGACAGGGTGCGCAGCAACATGGATGATATATATTTGTTAAATCCGGATACCATTCAAATATTGGGGGAGGAAAATTTATTAATGGATCTATCGGGATTAGAAAGTGCCAAAAATCTGCGTGATGTGGTAAAAATAGCGAATATTGTCGATGGTAAACTGGTTGCGATCCCGCAGGAAGTGGTTGCGTATGGTTTGTTTATTAATAAGGATATGTTTGATCAATACAATCTGTCCCTTCCGAATACGCCGGAGGAATTTTTGGAATGCTGTCGTGTTTTTAAAGAAAACGGAATTGAAACGCCGATTGGTGCGAACCGCTGGTGGCTTGAAACGTTTGTGCTGGCTCAGGCGTATGCAGATTTATACAATGGAGGAAATACGGAAGCGGAGATTGCCGCATTAAATAGTGGCGAAAGTAAATACAGCGACTATATGCGCGAAGGTTTTGAATTTCTTCAGGAATTGATTGACTGCGGATATATTGATGCAGAAAAAGCATATGTAAGCGAAGCGATTGAGGGAGAGGGGGCAGATTTCCTTTCACAGAAAACACCAATAGTTATGGCGTATTGGGGCGCAGCAAATGCAAAAACCGCATATGGCAATCCCGATTTTAATATGCTTGTGATTGGTTTTCCCAGCAAGCGTGGTCAAATGCCTGTAGTTCCAATAACCGGATTTGCGATTGGCGCAGACGCAGAACATGCAGAGGACGCAAAAAAAACTTTGGATATTTTGGTTTCGGATGAGGCGCTGCAAATATATTCTGAAACAAATAAAGTGATTTCGCCGTCCAAAAATGTGGAAGTAGAGTGTATTCCGGCATTGAAGCCGTTGAATAATCGAATGAATGAGAATGTTTATGTGTTAGGCTCTAATGCCTCCATGAAACTAGAGCAGTGGGGAAATACCTGTTTAATTGTGCGCAAATTGCTAAATGGTGCAACCGTGGAGGAGTGTATGGCAGAATTTGACCGGTTACAACAAGAAACATTGAAATAGGGAGAATACGTGAAAAAATGAAACAGACAATCGTTAAAATATTACAAGGATTATCAATTATATTTGCGCTTTTAGCTGGTGTTTTTGTTGCGAAAAACATAGATATTGAAATGTTGCTTCGCAGCAAAGAGAAGCCAGTAACATTAGAAGAAACAAAAAACGGAATTATAGAGGATTATATCGGCTATCCTGCAGCGGCGGATATTCCGCGCATAGAAACGGCACAGGCATGGGAAGATACATGGCAGTCTTCTTGTATTACGATAGAACCCATTGGCATTATTCCGACTGGAATCGGGGAGCGCCATCCTTGGATCAGTATGTATACCAGCCGATCCAGCAGATTGGGTGGTTCGCGCAAACGTGAGGATGTTACAAAGATAGCACTGGATTTTTTTGGAGAATATGCGGAGTATTATCTGCTCCAACTGCCCGATCAATCCTATATTCTTGCACAGATGCCAGTTAGCGCCGCCGCACAGATTAAAGCAGGAAAGAAAATTACGCTTCCTATAGGAAAGAAAGGCGCTGTACATGTACGTGCGCTTGCCAATATGGAAGAACTCTGTGAACAGTATCATGTATACACAAAAGGGGTCTTTTATTGCATTAACGATCAATGGAATGAAGCACACAGCGGATGGATGCAGTTTATCTGTATTGTAATTATAACGGTAGTGCTATTTGCAGTAGGAATCCCACTGTTTATTGTGATCGATAAGGTTTTTAAGGTGAAGGATTAACTTGGTTATAGAATATAAAACAGATATCAAATTGTTTAAGGCATTGCGAATGGTATTGATTTGTTTCTAAGTGAATAGAATCAATTTATATTGGAGGAAGTTGCAATGGAAATATTGAGGAAAAAGAGAATGCTGTTGCTATGTGCGGCGGCTGTGTGCACAGTACTGTGCGGCTGCGGGGCAAATGGAGAATACACAGAGAAAAGTGCAAATGCAGCAATTGATTCAAATGCAGTGCAAAGCAGTAATTTAAGTAAATCGGCATCTGGTAAGGTTTCTTTGGTGGTCTGGGGCGCTGAGGAGGATACGGAGTTGTATGCGCAGATGCTTGAACGTTTCCAAGAGAACTACAAAGGGCAGGCAGAGTTTGAGATTACATATGCGGTGCAGGGGGAAACAAACTGTAAGGATGCTTTAATAGGGGACTTGGAAGGGGGAGCGGATGTCTTTACATTCGCCGACGATCAATTAAATACGCTGGTTGCAGCAGGAGCGTTAGAGCCAGTGCAGAATGCGGATGTGATTCGGGCGGAAAATCTGGAGGGGGCAGTTGAAGCGGCAACGGTTAATAATACGTTGTATGCTTACCCTCTAACAGCAGATAATGGATATTTTCTTTATTATAATAAACAGTATTTCAGCGACGAAGACGTGCAGACAATGGATGGATTATTAAAAGTAGCGGCAGAACATGGGAAAAAGGTAACAATGGACTGGTCATCAGCATGGTATGTATATGCTTTGTTCGGCAATACAGGTCTGACAGTGGGGCTGGAGGACAATGGTATTACCAATTTTTGCACTTGGAATGCAGTGGACGGCGCTGTGAAAGGGATTGATGTGGCGGAGGCGATGCTTGCCATTGCACAGCAGCCAAGTTTCCTTAGTACAGATGATAGTGGTTTTATGGCAGGCGTTCAAGACGGTTCTGTGATTGCAGGAGTAAGTGGTGTATGGAATGCTATTGCAGTGGAACAGGCATGGGGAGATAACTATGCGGCGGCAAAACTTCCAACATATACTTGTGCAGGAAGACAGATACAAATGGCATCTTTTTCTGGATATAAGCTGGTTGGAGTTAATGCTTATTCGCAGGAGTATTTGTGGGCTTCAAAGTTGGCAGAGTGGATTACCAGCGAGGAAAATCAAAGTTTGCGTTTCGCAATGCGTGGGCAAGGACCTTCGAATATCAAAGCGGCAGCGTCTGCTTCTGTGCAGCATTCACCAGCGATTACCGCTTTATTAGAACAGTCAGAATATGCAAGTTTACAGCGGATTGGCGGCAAATTTTGGGAACCTGTGCAGCGATTTTCGGAAAATATGGCGGCAGGAAACCGTACAGGACAGGCACTGCAAGAGCAGTTAGATAATATGGTCGAGGGTATTACGGCGCAATAAGGAGAGCATATTTTAAATACAATGCCTGTGAGAATAGGCAGATTGGAGTAAATATGAAGAAAAGAATTAGTATTAAATATCGTTTGATACTGCCGATTGTTCTGTTGGGTGTTATGGCATTGATATCCAATGTCTTGGCAGTTTCAAATATTCGGAATGTCAATACCAATGCAGCCATTATTGCAGATGATTATATGGATGGAAAAAACAAGCTGTCAGAAATTCGCCGCTGTGTAATGAATATTCATAAAATGGCGCTGTCGCATATTGTGGCAACAGATTACAGCACTATGACAACTGTTGTATCACAAATAAAACAAGAGGAAAAAGCATTGGATAATATGCTTGCGGAATATCAAAGCTATGTTGCGGCGGATGACATCAATATATATCAGACGTTATTGGCAGATTATGATTCTTTTAAACACGCATTAGTACATTTAGTATGTACCAGTGCGGATAGTAAAACACAGGATGCATACTATTACGCGAATGGGGATGTGGCTGCTTATGGAACGGCAATAGAGCGTGGCATTGATTCGCTAAATGCTTCTATCAGTGAGGAAACACAGCATGCACGCGATAACCTTTCAACTGTATATATGCGTTCCATTGCGATTAGCAATACAACAATTATTATCTGTCTGTTGTTGGTTTTGGTCGCTATTAGTATTGTATTAAGATATGTAATGAAACCGATTCAAAATATTGCGCAGGCATTGCAAAAAAGTGCGGAACGTGTTAAGCAAGTGGTATCCGAAGTTTTAAAAAGAACAAGAACTTCAAACGAGAGTGCAGAGGGATTGTCAGCATTAGCGCAGGAGTTATCTGCAACAATACAGGAGGTAGCAAGCAATGCCTCCAACATAAATCACAGTGCAGAGGATATTCAGATTAGTACAGAGGATATGGCTAAGGAGTGTGGCGCAATTACGGACTATTCTGTACATATGAAAACTCGTGCAGATGAATTGGAGTATTCGGCGCAGCATATGTTGGAAACGACAAGCGCAAAAGTGGAAGATATTTTAAGCGTTTTAAATCAAGCGATTGAGGAGAGTAAAAGCGTTGATCAGATTAATAGCCTTACAAGTGATATTTTAGAGATTTGTTCAACAATTACGTTGATTGCGCTGAATGCTTCTCTTGAAGCGGCACGGGCAGGGGAAGCCGGAAAAGGTTTTGCGGCAGTAGCAGCAGAAATACAGAAATTAGCAGCGTCGAGCAGGCAGACAGCAAATAAAATACAAGAAACCAATGTGGTTGTCACAAAAGCAGTGTACAATCTATCGGAGAATGCACACAATTTGGTGGAGTATTTGAATCATTCTATTTTAACGGAATTTCAAGCTTTTGTACAGATTGGAAGCCAATATCAGAATGACGCGGCTTATGTGGAACATGCAATGGATACTTACAATGAAAAGGTAAATGGACTGCGTGCTGCAATTGCGGAAATTGTGGAAGCAATTGGTACGATTACCAATGCAATTGATGGCGGAGTTGTTGGGATTACAGGGGTAGCAGACAGCACACAGAGCCTCGTAGGGGATATGGCAGACATTGCAGGGCGTATGGGAATTAATCAAGAGGTAGTAAGTGAATTAAATAAGGAAATGGAAGAACTTACGAATTTATAGTGATGGATTCCGCAAAATCACCTAGCGGCATATTATAATAGTAAGAGCATATTAGGGCAGGGAATGCGGCATTATGGATTTTGCAGATTCCAACAATAATTTTGCCAAAGAAGCCTCCTGTATTCTTCAGGTAACACAGCGAGAACCGCGGCTTACGGGAGAGGGAGTCATTGTGGCGATACTAGACAGCGGCATTGATTTTTTCCTACCAGAATTTCAAGATGCAGAGGGAAAGACTAGGATATTAGCAATATGGGATCAGACTGCTGTGGCTGAAGAACAACAGGGGTTGTTACCACCGCCTGGTTATCAAGAAGGCGTATTATATACTAGGGAACAGATTAATGAGGCACTTTCTTTGGGGCGTGAAAACGGTCAAAAGCTGGTGCCTGTTTTGGACTTATCAGGGCATGGAACGGCTGTTGCAGGCGTAGCAGCAGGAAGTCTTATCGGTGTTGCGCCGAAAGCAGATATACTTGTGATTAAATTGGGAACGCCGCAGCCAGATTCATTTCCAAGAACAACACAGTTAATTCGTGGCATTGACTATGCAGTAAAGCTTGGGATTGAACTAAATAAGCCAGTAGTATTAAATCTAAGTTTTGGCAATACCTATGGGGATCATCACGGCAATTCGCTTTTGGAGCGTTTTATTGACAATGCATCAGAAATCGGTAAAAGCGCAATTATTATAGGAAGCGGTAATGAGGGTGCGTCAAGAGGGCATACGGCAGGCATAGCAAAAGAACTACAGAGGATTGAACTTACAATCGCAGACTATGAAACAGGATTAAGCGTTCAGCTTTGGAAACATTATCAGGATATCTATAATATGACAATTGTGTCACCCAGCGGTGAGCGCGTAACATTGGAACTGGCAAATTTACGGCAGGCGGATACTGTGCGCAGAAGGCTGGAACAGACACTGCTTTTATGCTTTTTGGGTGAACCGTTGCCATATAGTACTAGTCAGGAAATTTTTATTGATATGATGCCGGTGGAACGGAGCATGCCGGTCGGCTCTTATATTAACAATGGTGTATGGCGTTTTGAGTTAGAACCGGTAAGTGTAGTTACAGGGGAGTATCGGTTTTATCTGCCAAGCTATGCAGTGCGCAATGCTGGAACAGGATTCCTTCTTCCGACACCGGAGATGACCATTACGATTCCATCGACATCACGGCGCGCGATAACTGTGGGGGCATATGATCCAATTTATAGAAGGTATGCGGATTTTTCGGGGAGAGGGTTTGTGTATCGTTATGAGGAGGGACGCTTAAATAGGCCGAATGTTCCCTTCGGTGTGGCAGAGGTAAAGCCAGATTTAACAGCACCAGGGGTAAATATTTCAGTTCCAGTGCCAAATGGCGGATATGAAAAGGTTTCTGGCACATCATTTGCAACGCCGTTTGTTTCGGGTTCGGCAGCGCTGCTTATGGAATGGGGGATTGTGAGGGGAAACGATCCATTTTTATTTGGACAAAAGTTAAAAGCGTATTTAATACGAGGAACGCGTCCGCTTGCCGGCGTACCAGTACGACCTGATAGTATGACAGGATGGGGGACATTGTGCGTGCAAAACAGCATTCCTTTATAAATAATTTTAAACTTGTGGTTGGGCAAGGTTTTGCTGTAGTTACTTTTCACACCCATGCCAAAGTAATGGAAATCATGCGCCAAAATGCTAAAAGCTTTCGCTTTTTTACTTTAGCATTTGTGTGCAAAATCTGTTATAATTCACACCGATGTTCGTAAATTGTTGTAAAATCTGGCGTTGGTGTGAATTGTAACGCTGTAATAAATCAAAAATATCAGACACATTACAAATATTGACATAAATCTTTCCCCTTGTTACAATGAATACAGAATAAATTGTTGCAGATTAAGAATAGGATTGGACATGATTACAACAAAAGAACTATGCAAAACGAGGAGGAATTATAATTATGTATCACTGCCAGCTTCATTATTATTTGATTGGCCGCGGCTGCAGGGCATTTGAATTGATTCAGGAATTGCCGCCGATGGAGCATTTTTCGCACGCATTTTCGCAAAGCGGTGCACCGAAGAAGGAATTGACCGCAAGGGCAGATATTATTTTGGTAAATTTAGAGGGATTGGAGCTAATTCCGGTGCTTGAGGAGGTGGCTGCGGGCAGGAAAGAGCAAACAGAAATTATTTTGTTAGCCGATAATGAACATATGGTTTTTGAACTTCTGCCTGAGAAGCTGCTTGCGCAGATAAAGGATATCTGGACAAATGCAATGTCCGATAAAGAAATACATTTTCGTTTATTGAAATGGCAGCAGGCATTGAAAACGGCGAAAGATAATTGGCAGACAAATCATTATTTGGAAGCGGCAATTAACAGCACGCCGAATCTTGTATGGTATAAAAATAAAGAGGGAATTCATGAGAAAGTAAATAATAGCTTTTGCAAAACGGTTAATAAAACAAAGACACAAGTGGAAGGGCGCGGTCATGCGTATATCTGGGATGTAGAGCAGGATGATCCAGCTTGCATTGAATCAGAAAATGAGGTTATGACCAAGAAGAAAACCTGTATTGCAGAGGAAATAATACAGACAGGCGGCGGTAAGAGAACACTGACTACTTATAAATCGCCGCTTTATAATATTGACGGAAGCGTAATGGGAACGGTCGGCATTGCGGTTGATATTACGCAGGAGCGCGCATATGAGCAGGAACTTATCAAAAAAAATCATATATTGGAAACCATTTTTACTTCTTTGGACTGCGGTGTTATCTGCCATTCATTAGATGGAAGGCATATTATTAGTATAAATCGCGCGGCACTGAAAATACTGGGATATGAGTCGGAAGAAGAATTAAAGGAAAAAGGATTTGAAATGATTTCTCCGTCGGTAGTTGAGGAGGATCGGGAGAAGCTTTGTGCTTTGATTGGAAAGCTGACAAAAGAGGGCGACAGCATTAGTGTGGAGTATCGTGTTCGGCATAAGGATGGGGAAATTCTTCATGTCATGGGAAATGTTAAGCTTTTGAAGGAAAATGGAGAATTGTTATACCAGCGTTTCCTGTTGGACTGCACAGCGCAGAAAATACGAGAAAAAAATAGAGAACAGCATCATATGGAATTGGTGCAGGCATTGAGTATTGATTACAGTTTGGTTTGTTTTTATGATCTTGAAACAGGCAAGGGATTTCCACTGCGAAAAGAGGAAAATGCCAAACAAATATTTGGGGATGCTTTTAATGAAGAAATGTCTTATCAAAAAAGCATGGAACAGTATATTGCGCATTATGTATATGAAGAAGACAAAGAGGTATTGTTGCAAGCGGTGATGCCTGATAAACTGATTACAGAACTGTCAGAAAAGAATATCTGCTGTGTAAATTATCGTACTAATGGGGAAAGGACGGAGTATTTTCAAATAAAAATTGTACGCGCAGGAACATGGGATACCAGTCGAGGTATCGTTCTGGGATTTCATAGCGTGGATGAGGAAATACGCGGCGAAATGGAGAAAAAGAGCTTGCTGGAGGACGCATTGGCACAGGCGAACCGCGCAAGCAAAGCAAAGAGTGTGTTCCTTTCCAATATGTCGCATGATATCCGTACGCCGATGAATGCGATTGTCGGATTTACAACACTTGCGATTACGCATATTGATTATAAGGAACAGGTGGAGGAATACTTAAAGAAGATAAAAACCTCGGGAGAACATTTGCTTAGTTTAATTAATGATGTATTGGATATGAGCCGTATTGAAAGCGGCAAGATGCATTTGGAGGAGAAGCCGTGCAGTCTGCCGGAAGTGCTGCATGGGCTTTGCAATATCCTTCAGGCGGATGTGCGTGCCAAACAGTTAGAACTGCATATGGATACCGTAGATGTTCTTAATGAGGAGATATACTGTGATAAACTGCGGCTGAATCAAGTGTTATTAAATTTAATTGGAAATTCTGTAAAGTACACCGCCTCTGGAGGCGTGATAAGTATGCGGGTCATTGAAAAGAGGGGTGCTCCGGAAGGGTATGCAAACTATGAATTTCATATTAAGGACAACGGAATCGGCATGAGTGAGGAGTTTGTTAAGCATATTTTTGAACCGTTTGAACGTGAAGAAAATACAACAATGAGCGGTATTCAGGGCACGGGGCTTGGCATGGCAATCACGAAAAATATCGTCGATATGATGAACGGTTATATTGAGGTAAAAAGCGAACAGGGGGTTGGAACAGAATTTATCGTAAAATTTACATTCCGCCTGTATTCGGGAATGCGCGAGCCGCTGGTAATACCAGAGTTAAAGAATCGCAGGGCGCTTGTGGTGGATGATGACTTTAACACCTGTGACAGCGTATCTTATATGCTGCAGCAGATTGGAATGCGTGTAGAGTGGACGTTATCTGGCAAAGAAGCAGTGCTGCGTACACGTCAGGCGGTGATGCGCAATGATAATTTCAGCGTATATATGATTGACTGGCTGTTGCCTGATATGAATGGTGTTGAGGTTACGCGCAGGATTCGCCAGGAAGTTGGGGAAAATGTTCCGATTATCGTATTAACTGCTTATGACTGGTCAAATATTGAGGAGGAAGCAAAGGCGGCAGGTGTAACCACATTTTGCAGTAAACCACTGTTTTTATCAGGGCTGCGTAAATGTTTAAACTCTGTGATGGCTGCGGAGAATAAGGGGGAACTGGCTGCCAGCAAAGAGTCTGTCTGCATTAAAACAGGACGGATTCTACTGGCAGAGGACAACGAACTGAATCAAGAAATTGCGATGGCGATTTTGGAGGATTCAGGATTTACAGTAGAAGTGGCAGGCAATGGAAAAATCGCAGTGGAAAAGCTGGAAGCATCTGAGGCGGGATATTATCAATTGGTACTAATGGATGTGCAGATGCCGGTGATGAACGGTTATGAAGCAACAAAGGCAATCCGCAGTCTAAAGAATCAAGATTTAGCAACAATCCCTATTATTGCAATGACAGCCAATGCATTTGAGGAAGATAAACAGGAGGCTATACGGTGCGGAATGAACGGGCATATTGCGAAGCCGATTGATGTGGATGTGCTATTTGAAACATTGCGAAAAATGTTATCGTAAATGTGATATATTTTTGAGTAAGCGAAGAGAGGGATTGTCGCGTTAAGGCAAACATATATAAGATAGTCAAACACGGTTCTGAAACTTGTACGATATCTTGTGTTATCAAAGCTTATTGCGACAGCCCCAGAGGGATAAAAATGAATTATAGGGATGCGTTGAGTAAAGAATTATCTTATGCCCTTCGCCATGCTCCATGGGAGTATGAATTAGAAATGGATGCAGAGGGCAGAGTTCCGATCGACCAGCTTTTAAATGCGCTTCATAGGGAAGAACACTGGAAAGATGTACAGGAAGCGGATATTCAAGAGGTGATTGCTAAGTCCGAGAAGAAGCGTTTCGAACTTAAGGATGGAATGATTCGTGCGTTTTACGGGCATTCCATCCCCATGAAGATTGTTAAAGAGGAAAAAATGCCGCCAAAAGTGTTATATCATGGCACGGCAAGGCGTTTTTTGGATTCCATTAAAGCAAAAGGTCTGCTGCCGCAAAGTAGACAGTATGTTCATTTGTCACAGGATATGGAAACTGCAAAAAGCGTAGGCAGACGGCATGACGGCACTCCCTGCATACTGGTAATCGACGCAAAAAGGGCATGGGACGAGGGGGTAAAGTTTTATTTAGGAAATGAGAAAGTATGGCTTGCGGATTGGGTGGATGCAAAGTATATTGTGGATTATTAGTTACAATTCACACCAACGCCAGATTTTGCAACAATTTACGAACATTCGGTG